>NZ_JBNPON010000025.1:0-42499 GCF_050315195.1 Clostridium sp. SGI.024
TTGAGTCTTACAATGTAACAACGCTTCCTATTGTCAGCGTTGTAAGTTCGAATTACTAAATTAAAATTTAGATTCTCACTTAAGACTTAAAAGAATTGCTGGTTTGCTTTATACTTAACTTATATTCTGTTCAATTTTCAAAGACCATTTTCTTCGTCGCCCTCAAGCGACTTAATCATTATAACACTTTAAAATTTGTTTGTCAACATTTTTCGACTTTTTAAATCTTTTTTCTTGTTCGTTCCTTTTGTTTGTTTCTCTCGGGAACGAGACTTATCTTAACACTTAAATCATAAATAGTAATTGTATAAATTACTCCTTATATAAAATTACTCCTTTTTTTCTACTTTATTCTCTATATTTCTACATATTTCTATTGTTGATACACCAGGATAAGTTAACTTTTGTTATCATTAATTAAGCCTTCAACCCCTTATATATTCCTTTATATATCATAAAAGGTGAAGAAGTTAACTTCCTCACCTTACTAATATTACATTACTTTTTTAATTTAGCCCTTATAGCATCAGCTACGAATTGTACATTAGTACCTACAATTACTTGAACAGCACCCTTAGTTGGCCTAATTACCCCTCTAGCTCCTAAAGATTTTAACTTCGAATCATTTATAATTCCATTATCTTTAACACTTAATCTTAACCTAGTTACACAGTTATCAACTGTTAATATATTATCTTTTCCACCTAAAGCTTCTATATAACTTACTGCTAACTCATTCATATCACTTGTTTCTATTTTAGTGTTTTTAGTTTCTTCATCTTCTTCTCTACCTGGTGTTGGTATATTAAATTTCTTTATTAAGAATACAAAAACAAAGAAATATAATGCACCTATGCCTAATCCTATCGGGATTATTAATAATGGCTTAGTAGCAATACCAAAATTCAATGCATAATCAATAAATCCTGCTGAAAAACTAAATCCATGTAAAACCCCTAATGATACTGTAACGAACATTGATATACCTGTTATTAATGCATGAGCAATTAATAATAGTGGTGATAAGAAAATAAATAAAAACTCAATTGGTTCAGTTATACCTGTCAAGAATGCTGTAAATGCAAGTGACGCAACTAATCCAATAGTTGCTTTTCTATTTTCTTTTTTAGCGCATACCACTAAAGCTAAGGCAACAGCAACCATACCAAACATCATTACTGGGAAAAATCCTGCTTGATAAATTCCTGCAGTTGGATCTCCTGCAAAGAATCTATTTATATCTCCTGTTTTACCATTATATTCTCCTACAGTAAACCAGAATATATTATTTAAAACATGGTGTAATCCCATTGGTATCAATAACCTATTAAATATTCCAAATATACCTGAACCGATAGCTCCTAATCCAACCATCCACATACCAAATGAATTAATCGCTCCTTGAATAGGCTCCCAAACAAATCCCATTACTACTCCAATAATAAGCATAAATAAAGAAGTCATAATTGGAACCAATCTTCTACCACCAAAGAATCCTAAGAAATCAGGTAATTTAGTGTTTTTAAATTTATTATAAGTATGGCCACCTACTATACCTGCTAAAATACCTCCTAAAGTATCAAATTTTAATGTACTTGCAACTTCTTCTCCAAGTCTAATTCCCCATATTGATTTACTTACATTTACTAATACTAGGTATCCTATAGCTCCTGCTAGTGCTGCTGAACCATTATCATCATCTGATAATCCCACTGCAACTCCCATTGCAAATATTAAAGGTAAATTGTCAAATAAAGCGCCTCCTGCTGCTGATATCCATCCTGCCTCAAAAAATCTTCCTAAAACATCTGGTTGGCCTAATCTCAGCAATAAACCTGCTACTGGTAAAGCTGCTATTGGTAACATTAAAGCCTTACCAATTCTTTGTAAATAAGCTATAACCTTACTTCCCATGATAATTCCTCCTTAGATTTTTATACTAATTTAAGCGAATATAAAATAATACCTTTGGAATAAAAAAAGCCGAAAAGGATATTATATGCTTATAAAACCCTTTTCGGCTCATGCTCAAATAAATGATAACACGCCTAAATTAATATATTTTTAATTACTCGATTATTCTACCACTATATGTTATTGCTTTCAATATATTTTTAAAAGAAATTATTGGAAATTGACCTGAGAATTTCTTTCTATACTATATTTTTTCTATTATTTATTGACATTTATCAATAAGTATATATATAATCATTTTAGACGTGTTACTGTTTAATCAGGCATGAGTCCAAAATGAAAAGGGACTTATGCCTTTTATTTTTAATTAATGGCGTACTTATTTATGTATTTATTACTTCAAATTAATTAATACTATAAATAAGCCAACAAATATGAAACAGAAAGGATGTGGATTCCTGATTATTCAGGAAATAATATGTTTAAATTTTTAAAAAATCTATTTAATTCAGATTCAAAAAATGAAGAAATCGTAGCTACAAATATTAATCCAAATATTCTTGTTGCTCCTGTTTCAGGTAAAGCAATGCCTTTATCAGAAGTTCCTGATCCTGTTTTTGCTGAAAAGTTAGCTGGAGATGGAATGGCTATATTTGCTGAAGGAGACACTGTTGTTGCTCCAGCAGATGGAGAAGTTACTTTAATCTTCAAAACTAAGCACGCATTTGCTATGACTTTAGAAAATGGTTTAGAAATACTTGTTCATATTGGACTAGAAACTGTTTCTCTTGAAGGAGAAGGTTTTGAACAATTAGTTGAACAAGGAACAAAAGTAAAAGCTGGTACTCCTTTAATTAAAATAGATAGAGAATTTATATTAAGCAAAGGTTTATCACTTGCAACACCAGTTCTTATAACAAATGTTGATGCAGCTAAATCAATTACTCCTGTTGAGAGTGGAGAAGTTGTAGCTGGAAAAACTACAGTTGTTAATTTTGAAGTTTAAAAAATTATAAAAAATGGTGAGGAGTATTAAACATTTAAGTTTAATACTCCTCACCATTTTTTATTAATTATTGCAACATATGAAATCTTCTTTAAACTTGTAATTTCTTATTTTACTATTGCTACTCTAAATCTTTCTATGTACATAGCCAAATAAGCTACCTCATCTTCTGATACACTATTAATATCTAGTGCTTTACAAATTATATCTTTAGTTTCCCGAGCAATTTTATAAGATAATCTATATTTTACTTTTATAACATCAATTAAATCATTTTTTGTTGGACTATTAGTTATTATTCTTTCTATGGCAAATCTTATATGTGTTAAGAATCTAGCATAATCCAGAGACTTTCTATCTATTTTTATTTCTAATCTCTTCTCAACATGTTCTATTATAGAATTACTTAAAAAGCTATACTTTATTGTATTTGATAACTTACCATTATTTCTAGCAGAATGAATATGAAGAGCTATAAAACCTTTTTCCCCTTCCGGTATTTCTACTCCTAACTCTTCTTTTATTCTGTTAGCTAATCTACAAGCCATACTAAATTCTCTTCCATATAGAGTTTCTATCTCAACTAAGAAAGGATTTTGAATCTCCTCATTATCCTCTAATCTTCTTATAGCATAAAATAAATGATCTGTTAATCCAACATGAATATTTTCATTTAGCTCCTCACCTAATTCATCAGTAATTTCAGCTATTAGCTCCTCTACTAATACAATTAGCTTAGAATCTACTCTATCTAATATTTCATTAAAATTTCTTTGATTATCTTCATCCTCTATAATAAATACTTTTTCTACTACTATTCCCTTTTCTATTAAGTCCCCTGGCCTTCTCCCAAAGCCTATCCCCTTTTGAAATAATATCTTTTCTTTTCCATTCTCTTTTACAAGTAATATGTTGTTATTAAAAGATTTTACCACTTTAGCATTATTATTTAATATTATTCTGCTCATACTATACGCACCTCTATCCATGCTAAATTTAAAGCTTTTCTAATATCCTATAAAATGTTATATGATCTCTCCAAGCTCCATTTATGAATAAATATTTTTCATTTATCCCTATCTGCTTAAACCCACACTTTATAAGAACTGCTTTAGATCTATCATTATCAATTAAAGCTGAAGCTTCTAATCTATGAAGATCAAGATCCTCTTCTGCATACTTTAATACTAAAGTTAAAGCTTCTGTCATATATCCATTTCCTTGGTAATCTTCATCTAAGGAATAGCCAACTATTCCACTTTTAAATACACCGTATACTATATTAGATATTTTTATTTTACCTATTAACTTATTATCAGTATAAATGCCTAAATCAATTCCAGTACCATTCATAAGATTTTTATAGCTTTCAAGAAGTATATCCTTTTGTGCTTCAATTGTGTAGAAGCTATTATCTCTTGTAGGCTCATAACAACTTAAATGCTCTTTATTTTTTATATAATAAGCTAATAATTCTTCTGCACAATCAGGAGTAAAACTCTTTAAATTTATTCTGTTACCTTTTAAATTAATAACAT
The DNA here is from genome assembly GCF_050315195.1 of Clostridium sp. SGI.024. Taxonomy (NCBI): domain Bacteria; kingdom Bacillati; phylum Bacillota; class Clostridia; order Eubacteriales; family Clostridiaceae; genus Clostridium; species Clostridium sp. SGI.024. Next base: position 4,459 of record NZ_JBNPON010000025.1, read on the forward strand.
AATTTCTTTGTTTACTATTAAATTCACTCCTATTAATTCCAAAACTCAACTCATCTATAAATACTCCATTTAAAAATATATTTTCAGTAAATATAGCTTCTAAAGTGAATCCTAAGTCTAAGAAAACCTTATAATTTATATTTTCATCTACTATTATATTAGCCTTATAAATTGTTCCGTCCTTAAAAATAGTTCTTAATATAGTTAATATAGTTTCTCTTAATAAATCCTGTTTATTTTCTTTAAAGAACTTTAACTTAATATTACATCTTTTATTATCTTTATCTATTTCAACTATAGTAAACCTTCCTATAAATATATTAGTTCTATCTTTGATTTTATAATCATTTAGACTTCCTTTAACTAATTCTATGGTTACTTCTTTATTTTCATTCATAATATTATCTCCTAAGTTGAATATGTTTACTATTATATCTATTATAACGATAAAAGCATAATTTACACAATATATTATACTAGACTAATTAATTCAAACATAATAATTAATTGCTTTCATTATTATAATTATCTTTTCATATATTTAATATTATTATATATTGAGGAAATTTTATTATAATTTTAAGACCTATAAAAAAATAAAAAAAGAAGAAGTATATAAAAGCTATGAAGCTACTTTTAGTGAAAAAGACATATATAATAAACCTATTTCTAACACTAAGATCTCACTTACAAATTTATTTGGGCAAATTATTGGTGATAATATAATTATTGATATATTATTTAAATAAATATACTTAATCCTTATTTAAGATGTATAATATAGAATAAATAATAAATCATATAGTAAGGAGAGTGATATGATGAAAAAAATAGTTTTAGCTGGTGGCTGCTTTTGGGGAGTTGAAGAATTCTTATCTAGACTTAATGGAGTTATTTCTACAGAAGTTGGCTATGCCAATGGAAGAACTGAAAATCCAACTTATGAAGATGTATGCTATAAAAATACTTACTTTGCTGAAGTTTGCTTAGTTGTATATGATGAACATATTTTATCATTAGAAAACATCTTAAAAGAATACTGGTCCATAGTAGATCCAACTTCTTTAAATAGACAAGGACCTGATGTAGGAAGCCAATATAGGACTGGAATATATTATTTAGATGAAAGTGATTTAAATATAATATTAAAAAGTAAAGAGGAGAATCAAAAAAATTATTCTGAAAAAATCGTTACTGAAGTAGTTCCTCTAATTAATTATTATAAAGCCGAAGAATATCATCAAAAATATTTAAAGAAAAATCCAAATGGTTATTGTCACATAAAATTATAAAATAAAAAAATGAAATTCTATGTAAATTATTTATTTTTACATAGAATTTCGTTTTAAAGAATTTATATATTTAATTACTTATTTCTTTTATTATATAAGAATAATTGTGTAAGAAGCCCTATTAATCCTACTAGCATTATACATAATCCTGGTATTCCAATATATTTTTGTCCTATTATAATCATTGATAAAAATACTATAAAGACAATAATATTAATAACAATCCTTATTATGCTATTCATATATTACATCACCATCCACTTAATTTCACCTGGTTTTAAAGTAATATTAACCATATTACCATTACCATCGTAGACATTAGTATCTTGTTCTTTATTTGTATTATTTAGAATTGCATATTTATTAATACTTGGATAAGCATGAACTTCACAATATAAATTATCTGCATACCATTTTTTAAACTCTTCTTCCTTATGTGCAGAATAATATAGAGATCTCATTAATAAACGTGTATTTTGTTCTGAATATGGAAGTCCAGCAATATATACGCATCTTCCTCTACCATATTCATTACTCGCTATATTTACTTCCCCATTATTATATGCAATTATTTTAGTTGATGCTTTTGTTGCATATATGTTTTTCATTCCCTCACCGAAATCAAATTCTTCTACCTTATCTTCCTTAATAAAATGTTTCTCTACTTCATTATGGAAATACTTATCTGTATGTAGAGTAAATCCTAATTCTTTATCTACACCAAAAGCATCTGCTAATTGGAAGAAATGTCCACCATTTTCAACTGCTGTTGGCTCACCAATTCCAACAAAACCTCCACCATTATAAATCCATTCTCTTATTATTGATATAAATTCTGAATCTTTCCATACATCTCCACCTGAAAAAGCTGTATGTGCATCTCCAGCATTAATTATTACATCAATATCTTCAGGAACTCCCTTTTCTTTTATTTCATCAAAGCTTATAAATGTTACATCTACACTAGCTCCACTTAATGACTCTAACATTCCATTATAAGAATATATTTGTTTACACCATAAAGCATGAGCAACCATATAAGTATGCCAGCTTCTTAATTTCCCCCAACTATTTAAAATAGCTACCTTTAACCCACAATATGGAGCTACATCATGTATATTTTCATAAATCTCTCTAAATTCATCACAAGTTTTTTCTATATAATCCACAAATTTAGGGAACTTATAAGCTAAACTTGGGTACCCACCATACCCTATACGATCAATTGGCTTTCTCATAATAGCACGTCTTGCACTTAACCAATTATCAATAGCTTCTATTGTAGGATCATTTCCTTCATAGAAAGTGTCTGGAAAGAAGTATGGTAAAAATCTTCCTTCATGATACTTAACACCTGGAATATCTCCTATTAAACGAAGGGTTGCTCCACCACCAACACTTCCAACTACTGCATCTAATCCAATTTTAGAGAAGTACTTTCCATAAGGTTCTGTTCCTATCCAATTATCTCCAAGGAACATCATAGCTTCCTTTCCTGCTTCATGTGTTAATTCAACTAAATCCTTAGCTGTTTTATATACAAACCTTTGTTGGAAATCTATATAATCTAAATACTCTTTTGTTGGAACACAAAATGTTGAATTATAATACCCATTTTGAACAAAAACTTCTGGTCTTAATCTATATTTATATTCTTCTTCAAAGGCTAAAATAGCTTCAGTAGAAACACTTGCTCCATATCCACACCAATCAACAAACTTTTCTTTAGCTAAGTTATTAAATATTAATGTGAAATGGTAGAAAAATGTTGTAAAACGTACTACATCTGTATCAGGGTTATCTTTTAACCATTGCTTTAAATATTCAAAAATATATTTGTTTGAATTTGGCTTCCTTACATCAAATGGTATATCATGTGGTACATCTCCCCAATTATTTGTAATATGATTATACATTTGTGTTGGATCCCATAATATATATGCAAGGAAAGAAACTGTATACTCATGGAATTTTTCACAATTATATATTTTAACTACATTGTTATTTTTATCATACTCCCAATTCTCTGAAGTAATAACCTTATTAGTAGTTCTATCTATTACTTCCCACCAAATTTTAGGATCATGATTATAGTCTGCTTTTATTTGTTGATCATAATATGATTCTAAGAAACTTATTTCTAAAGTATTAGATGTAGCTAGTTTATAATTGCTCATTAAGTATATTTGCTGACATTCATCCATATGCTTTTCAGCAAAATCATTATGTCCACGTGAAACAAAATATGTTGTATAAATTTTTGCATCTAACTTTTTAATATCATCGCTAAGCTTTGTTCCATCACTATCACGAATAGCATCAGCACCCCAACGTGCTAATAATTCCTTTGTTTCCTTTAGAAAATTGCTTTCACTTGGTAATGTAACTCTCCCTCTTGTCTTTGCCATAATAATCCTCCTTAATCCTTTAATCCACCTAAGCTCATACCTTGCGTAAGTTTCCTTTGTACTAAAATATATAAAACTAATGTAGGTATCATTACAATTACTAGACCTGCATACATGATTCCATAATTAGTTGCTGTCTTTTCAACGGCCATTAAATTTTGTAATCCAACTGGTAAAGTCTTATTATTTGTAGTCATTAATGTAAATGCAATTATATATTCATTCCAAAAAGCTAAGAAGTTAAACAATATAACTGTAATAATACTTGGCCTAGCCATTGGAACCATAATTTTTATCATAGTTTTAAAATATCCACATCCATCAATTAAAGCTGCTTCTTCATAAGACTTAGGTAGTGTTTGAAAATAACCTTTTAATAGATATATTGTAAATGGTAGATGAGTTGAAGCATAAACTATTGCTAAAACCAATCTATTATTTAAAAAGAATCTTACATCAAAAAATCTATTTGCAGCACTTAGCATTAAAAATATTGGAACAACAATATAATTAACATTAACAAATAAACCTGCCATAAATCCTGTACTTAAAAATTTTTTACCTTTAAACTCAAATCTAGCTAAACAATAAGATGCTGGTAGAGCTACCATTAATAAAATACTAAGTGCTACAGAAGTAACAATTACTGAATTTAATAAGTACTCTCCCATTTTTGCTTTACCAAAAGCAATTGTAAAGTTTTCCCAAATTAATTCTTTAGGAAATGCAAATGGATTAACATCTTTTCCAACGAATTCTGCATTAGACTTAAGACTCGCCATAAATACCCACGCAACTGGAATAATTATTGAAATTGCTAGAATTATCAAGGCAATATAAATGAATATTTTGTATATATTTTGGTTTCTACCTGCTTTTTTAATATCTTTCATATTTTACCTCCTAATACTCTAACACTTCACGTTCAGTTATCTTGTTAATTACTGCAGATAAAATGAATGAGAATGAGAATACTGCTACTCCAATAGCCATTCCATAACCATAAGCAGATGACGTATATGCTTGTTTATACATATAACTTAAAAATACTTCAGTCTGTCCATTAGGTCCACCACCAGTCATAATTTGAACCATTAGAAAGCTTAAATTTATTGTACTAATAACAAAGAATGTCAATGTTGTACGAATATTATTCCATATAAGAGGTAGTGTAATTACAAAAAATTGCTTTATTTTACTTGCTCCATCTAAACTTGCAGCTTCATAAAAACTATCTGGAATTGAAGCAATACTTGCCATATACATTACCATATAATATCCAATAGCCTGCCAAATTAAAGCAAAAATTAATGAGTAAATTACTATACTTGGATTGCCCATCCACATTTGCTTTAAGTTATCTAATTTTAGGAATCCTAACATACTATTTAAAAGTCCTGCTTGTGGATCATAAATAGCTCCAAAAATAGCTGAAATAACTACAATACTTAATATATTGGGTATATAAAATATTACTCTAAAAAAATCTCTTCCTTTGAAGTTCTCTCTAGATAATATTGATGCAAAAAACACTGCAATAGCAAGAGTAGTAATTGTTACAAGAGTAATAATTAATATTGAATTTTGTATAGATTGTAGAAAGTTTTGATCTTTAATTAAAATCTCAAAATTTCTAAATCCTTGAAAGGTTTTATTATTAGAAAGCCCTCCCCATTTATATAATGACATTCTAAACACATTAAATGTAGGTATTGCCATAAATATTGTTACAAGTACTACAGCTGGAGTCATACAAGCAATAATAAATCGTCTCTGCGACTTCCTTTTATTCATTTTACTAACACCTCTTTTCAAATAAACGGTGAGTTATTATTACTCACCGCTTAATTTCCTAACTATTTATACTGCTATTTTAAGTTTTCTCTACATTTTTTGAATGTATCATTTAATTGAGCTTTCCATTGTTCTGCAGTCATTGAACCGTTAATTACTGAATCTACAGCACCATATACAGATTTCTTGAAGTCTAATCCTTCAATTGTATTAGTTGTAGCCCAGTTTCCTAAAGCAGGTAATACGCCCTTTTGTTCATATATGCTATAGAATAATTTCATATCACCATTAAGCTTGTTAACAATTCCTTTAACTGGTTGAACAAGCGGAGCTGATACCATTTCACCCTTCTTATTTTTAGCCTTATTATTGATCATAAGGTCAACTGCTTTATCTGAATATAAGAACTTTATAAATTCTTTAGCATCATCTTGGTTTTTAGCTTCTTTTGGAACCCATACTTGTTCAAAGAATGTATAAGCATAACGATCTCCACCTGCTTCATATGCTGGCAATGGTATGAAGCCCCACTTAAAGTCTTTTGGAGTAGATTCTGCCATTTCTCCAACTACCCAGTTACCATTAGGCATGAATGCAGCTTGTCCATCAATTACAGCTTGTTGATTCTTCTTAAATCCACCGTCACTGTTTGCATTTGCTACTGTTAAATCCCAAGTGTAAGTAGCTAATTTAGCAATTGTATCTATTACAAGTTGTCCTTCTTTAGAATTCCAAGTATTAGCATCATATTCTAATGCCTTCTTGTAATAATCAGATCCACCAGCTTGATATAACATTGCAAATAGTGTTCCATCTAAATATCCAGCTTGAGGATAAGTGAATAAAGCTTTACCTTCTGCTTTTAACTTATCTCCATATGCCCACATTTCATCCCATGTAGTTGGAACCTTTCCATCTGGGAATTTAGATGCATCATACCATAAACCAGTTGGTGAATAGAAAATTGGAGCTAAATATGTTTTTCCATCTCCATATGGTTGTGTAATTGCATTTTCTGCAAATCCATCTGCCAATTTGCTTTTTAGATCTCCTGTGAATACATCTGAAATATCTGCTAAAGCATTTTCTTTAATCATTGTTTCAGTAAACCCACTCTTTTGTCCCATGTTGTAGTAAACTACATCAGGATATTGTCCATCTAACATTTGAGGACGTAATTCTTCATCTAGCTTTGAAGAAAGTTGTAATTGGATATCAACATCTTGATTTTCCTCTTCAAAAGCCTTCTCAAGATTTCTCCAAATGTCTCCACCATTTCCCCCTTCAAATGCTGCTACTTTTAAAACCCTTTTTTCATCTTCAGTTTTACTTACGTCAGTGGATTTAGTACTACATCCTGCAAATGTTGTAGCAGCCATAAGTGCTACTAATGACATACATAATAATTTCTTCATAAACTCATTCCCCTTTTTATTTTTATAATTTGGTGTTTTTATAAAATTAAAAGTTTATTACAAATTAAGTATATTATTAGGTAAACGTTTTATCTATAGCAATATTGTCATGTTTTATAAACATCTTGCTTTTAACAAAAAAAGAATAAAATTACTTTTATTCCATATTTGTGTGTAAGTAATTAATTTGATATAATTAATTTAAAACATTTTCATAGAAATTATTTTTTAAGAAGGAAGGTTTAAACATGAAAAAACCGAATATTATATTATTAATGTGCGATCAATTCCGTGGTGACTGTTTATCCTTTAAAGGTCATCCTGATGTTAAAACTCCTTATTTAGATACACTTGCATCAACAGGTGCAAGCTTTGATAATACTTATTCATCTTGCCCTAGTTGTATTCCTGCTAGAGCTGCTCTATTTACTGGAAAAAGTCAAAAAAATCACGGTAGAGTTGGATATGAAGACGGAATCCCTTGGAATTATGATCATATGCTTGCTGAAGAATTATCTAGTAATGGCTATCAAACTCAATGTATTGGAAAAATGCATGTAGATCCTCCACGATTATCTTGTGGTTTCAATAATGTTAAGCTTCATGATGGATATTTAGGCTATTATAGAAGTAATTTAATACCTCACTATCAGCATCAAGAAGTAACAGATGATTATTTATATTACTTAAAAAATATTGAAGGACAAGCTGCTGATTTTAATGCAACAGGTCCAGAATGTAATTCCTGGATTACTCATCCATGGATATATGAAGAGAAGCTTCATCCAACAAATTGGGTAGTAGACGAAAGTATCCGTTTCTTAAAGACTAGAGATCGTACAAAGCCATTTTTCTTAATGAGCTCCTTTGTTCGCCCTCATCAGCCTTTTGATGCCCCTAAAAATTATTTTGATATGTATAAAGATAAAACTCTAAGAGAACCAGCTATGGGTGATTGGATAGATAAAACCCTAACAGAAAAATATGGGCATATAAAAGATTCAATTTATGGTTGTAAAGATAAAGATCTTCGTCATGAAGCTATGTGTGGATATTATGCCTGTATAACACATATTGATCACCAAATAGGAAGGCTCATCACATCTCTAATGGAGGATGGAACCTTTGATAATTCTATTATTTTATTTCTATCTGACCACGGTGAGCTTTTATTCGATAATAATCTATATCGTAAAGTTTTCCCTTATGAAGGAAGCACTCATGTACCTCTAATTATTCATGTGGGTAATAATATAAAACATAAACCACCTTTTAGAAGTGATACTCTTGTTGAGCTTAGAGACATTATGCCTACTATTTTAGATTTTGCAGGAATTAAAATCCCTAATGGGGTTGATGGTTTCTCACTAGCCCAAGAGATATATGGAAATAAAAAAAATAATCGTGAATATTTACATGGAGAACACAGTTTCCATTCTAATTTATCAAATCATTTTATTGTTACTACTAGAGATAAATTTATATGGTATAGTGAAAAGAATGAAGAACAATACTTCAATTTAAAAGAAGATCCTAGAGAAGAACACAACTTAATAAATAATATTTCTTATAAAGATCGTATTGATTATTTGAGAAAATGTCTTGTTAAAGAATTAGTTGGAAGAGAAGAAGGTTATAGTGATGGAATTAATCTAAAAGATGGTTGCACTCCATTAAATTCTTTATCTCACATATTATAGATATTCCAATATTAATCTGACCTATATGTTATACTATAATTAAATAACTATATAGAATGGAGATTTAAGATGAGCAATACTAGATATTTTATTAGTAAAAATAATTGTAACCCTAACTATGAATTATTATATATTAGTAAATCAAAATTTGAAAATGATTGGCATAGTACAGCTCATTTTCATCCATTTACAGAAATATTTTTTATAACTGATGGAAAAGGAGCTTTTTATTTAAATGATCAGATAGTAACTGTTAATAAGTGGGACCTAATTATAATTAACTCAAATTGTTTACATACTGAAAAATCTTCCCTATCAGATGTTCCACTTGAATATATTGTTTTAGGTGTAAATAATCTATTATTAAATTTTCCAGAATCCTATAGCTTAACTGATAATGATAAACAAATTAAATTATACGAAATTATTAATTTTGCTAAGGATAAAGATATAATTTTAAATTATTTTAATAACCTAATAAAGGAAATAGAAAATAAAGATTTTAATTATGAGGTAGTGTGCAAAAGTATATTAACTATATTCATAACATACATTATTAGAAGTAAAAACTTACTTCTGTTTACAGAAGAATCTAAAGAAAAGTTAAATTTAGAATGTATAAAAATAAAGAACTATATAGATTCCCATTATTCTGAAAATATAACCTTAGATTTTTTATCAAATATATCTTATATGAATAAATTTCACTTAGTTCATACATTTACTAAACAAATTGGTTTATCTCCAATTAATTATACAATAAATAAACGTATACAAGAATCAAAAAACTTACTTACATCCACAAGTTATTCAATTAGAGATATTGCATCTATTGTTGGTTTTTCAAACTCATCATATTTTAGTCAAATGTTTAAAAAGATTGCTGGAATGACACCTAAAAAATATAGAGATGATTTTTTAAGTGTAGAAAAAACTATATAATAAAGGAGCTGCAACCACAGCCCCTTATTATATAAATATTAATATTTATAGCTTACAAATGTAAAATTACTTAATATAATTTCATTATATTAATTTATATCCAATATAGATTTAATTACTTCTCCTCCTAAAATCATTCCAGCTACTGGAGGAACAAAGGATACACTTCCAGGTACTTGTCTTTTAGTCTTAACAAGCTTTGTGCTATCTTTTGATGTATCTTCTGCTTCTAATGGTACTATCTTCTCTCCACTTGGCTTCATTGGTTTTTCTTCTGAATATACTACTTTAAGTTTTTTAACTCCTCTTTTTTTAAGCTCATATCTCATAACCTTTGCCAAAGGACATACCCTTGTATCATATATATCAGCTACTTTAAATTGAGTTGGATCAAGTTTATTACCAGTACCCATTGAAGCTATTAAATTAATTCCTTTTTCATAACAATATTCTGCTAATGCTATCTTTGCAGTAACTGTATCAATAGCATCTATTACATAGTCCACATCATCAGGAATTAATTCTTTTAAGTTTTCAGGCGTAACAAAAATCTGATGAGTTATCACATTACAATTTTTATTTATAGAAAGTATTCTTTCCTTCATAACATCTACTTTATTTTTATTTACTGTATTATGTGTGGCATGAATTTGTCTATTTAGATTAGTAATACATACAGTATCATCATCTACTAATATTAATGTACCTACTCCTGCTCTAGTTAAAGCTTCTACTGCAAAGCTTCCCACTCCACCAACACCAAATACCATTACTTTTGCATTTTTTAATTTTTCTATTCCATCAGCTCCTACAAGAAGCTCTGTTCTAGAAAATGGATGTTGTATCATTGATTTCTCTCCTTTATATATCTTGTGTTTTACAAAAATATTTAAATTTAATATATCTTATTTTAGACTATTCTTAATTTATTAACAACAATATTTTTTTAGTTTTAAATATTTAATATATCTTAAGTGAAAATAACAAATTATATATTTTATTTAAATAATGTAGATAATATGATAAGATATTAAAAGATTTAAGTTATGTAAAGCATAAATTTAAGGAGGATAATTTATGGTATTAGGAATTATAAGTGCAATGACTGAAGAATTAGAGCTTCTTCTAAAGGATATGGATATTAAAGAAGAAACTAAAAAAGCTAACATGACTTTTTATAGAGGAAGTTTAGAAAATAAAGACATAATTGCCGTTGTTTGTGGAATTGGTAAAGTTAATGCTGCAGTTTGCTCACAAATATTAATTTCTGAATTTAATGTAGATTCTATAATTAACGTTGGAGTTGCTGGTGGAATTGGTAAAGATATTTATCCTGGGGATGTTGTAGTTGCTACTAATTTAGTTCAACATGATATGGATACCACAGCCTTTGGAGATCCTCATGGGCAAATTCCAAGGTTAGACACCTTTGATTTTAAGTGTGATGATGCTTTAGTTAAGGCTGCATTAGACTCTTGCGAAGAAATTAAAGAAATAAATACTTTTTCAGGTAGAATAATTTCTGGGGATCAATTTATTTCAAGTGTGGATAAAATCAAATGGTTTGAAAAGGAATTTAATGCTATGGCATGTGAAATGGAAGGTGCAAGTATAGCACAAGTTTGCTATCTAAATAATATTCCATTTGTAGTTATTAGATCAATTTCAGATAATGCTAATAATGGTGCTCATATGGATTATGAAAAATTTATTCCAATAGCTGTTAGTAATTCAACTAAAATATTAATGAACATGATTAAAAAACTTTAAAAATATAGGTAAAATAACATAGTGCCTGCTCCGTCGCAAGCTCCAAGTCGCGACACCATGTTATTTTACCTATTTATCCTGAAGGTAATAATTCCTCATTCTTCGGAATTATACAAATATAGTATATAATTTTTTATATATTATACTATATTCTTTTCTTTCATTTCTTCGTCGCAGGCTCCAAGTCGCAGTAATATAATATTTATCTCTTTCTACACTAAAGGTAATAATTCCTCATTCCTCGGAATTATGAAAATTTAGTATGTAATTTTTTATATGATTATAATATAATCTTTTCTTTTATTTAATCGTCGCAAGTTCCAAGTCAACGCAATATTACATTTTTAACCTAGAAACTAAATATAATAACTTATCTTCTAACTTTTCTTATTAAATGCGAAAAACTTCATAAATATAAATGTTATTGGTACACCAATAATGGCTGCTAATCCATAAGCAATTAGCTTATATATACCCATAATATTAAATACTATTAAAACTATTATATTTTGAATTACGAAATTAGGTATATATGATATAGTAAACTTAACAAATTTATTAAAATCTAATCTTTCTTTAAATGTTACATAACTATTTAGTATATATGAAATTATTAACCCTGAAATATATCCAAATATAAAGGCTATATTTTCATTAAAAAAAATTGAATATATATAAGAAAAGATAACTCCATTAAAGGTATTAATGATTCCAATAATAACAAAAATTATAAATTGTTTTGAAAAAAATATATTCTTAAATTTGTTAATTAAATATTCCATAAACTATTTAACTCTTTCTTCAGTATTTATAAGCTTATTTGCAATAATGAATCTGGGTCTTTGCTTGGTTTCATTGTATATTTTACCTATGTATTCACCAATTACACCAAGTGATAATAATTGTATTCCACCAATCATCCAAATTGAAATAGTTAATGATGCCCATCCATCTTTTGTATTTCCAATAAATTTAACTATTAAGGAATATATTAAAGCTATGAGACTAAGTATAAATATTAAAAAACCTAATCCTGTAATTATCCTTATTGGTTTAATACTAAATGAAGTTATTCCATCCCAAGCAAATGCAAGCATCTTTTTAAAAGGATATTTTGATTCTCCTGCAAATCTTTCATATTCTACCACTGAATATCTATATCCTATTAAAGGGACTATTCCTCTTAAAAATAAATTTACTTCTTTAAATTCACTTAAACCTTCTAAAGCTATTCTACTCATTAGTCTATAGTCTGCATGATTATAAATTACCTCTACTCCAAGACTACTCATAAATCTATAAAACCCAAGAGCTGTTGCTCTCTTAAAAAAAGTATCTGTCTTCCTAGAAGATCTTACACCATATACTACATCATTCCCCTTATAATATTCTTCTATAAATTTATCTATAACTTCAATATCATCTTGTAAATCTGCATCTAATGATATTACCATATCTGAATATTCCTTAGCTGTCATAAGTCCAGCTAACAAAGCATTTTGATGACCTTTATTTCTAGATAAATTAATTCCACTAAATATATTATCTTGATTATAAAGTGCTTCAATTATTGGCCATGTTTTATCCTTTGACCCATCATTTACAAATAATATTTTACTTTCTTCTGATACTAAACCACTACTAATCATACCCTTAAGCCTATCAGACAATCTTTTTGCAGTTTCATATAAAACAGCTTCTTCATTGTAACAAGGAACTACTAAATATAAAATTTTGCTCATTATTAACCCTCCATAAAGTTCTTACTTTATTCCAAAGTAATTATTCTTTATAATCTTTTCTCCTATTTCATAAGACTTTAGCATATGTTCCATTTCTTCCTTATTTTTCACGTTTCCCTTAATCTCATTCCCCTTTATAATTGTTGCATCTCTATTAGTATTTACTAGCACTCTTCCCATAGATGTATTCATATACTTTTTTTTATCAACACCAAGTAAATATAAAACAGTTGTTGGGATATCAACTTGTCCACCATTTACATTTATAACATTAGATTTTATATCTTTTGAATATATAATTAGTGGTATTCTATTATCATATTCCTTCCACCAATTCCCTTCATAATCTAAGTCCTTTATATCATCATTATAATATTTATGAACACCAGCATGGTCTCCATATATTACAACCATAGTATTATCTAGGATTCCCTTTTCATCTAATTCAATAAAAAATCTCTCTATTTGTTTATCAGTGTAGAGAACACTTTCAAAATAACCTCCAAGATAACTCTCATCTATCTCTTTAGGTAGCTCCAACTCCCTATATTTTTTATCAATATTAAAAGGCCCATGATTAGATAATGTTGGAGATTGGAAGAAGAAAGGTTCATCTACATTTTCTAACTTATTAGCTACTTGTGTAAAAAAACTTCTATCAGATAATCCGTATCCTACAGTTTCTTCATATATATAATCACCTATATCCCATAAGTTTTTAACTCCGAATCCATTCTTATGAATCTCAGTCCAATTAAATTCACCTATTTCCTCAGCATGGGATGATATTGTATTATATCCTTCCCCTTCTAATATTCTAGGCAGGGAATTACTATAAGTATTTTCTCCATAATTCAAAGCTGTTATCTTATCTCCCAATGGATAAATTGAAGTATTAACCATAAAATCACAATCAATACTATTCCCAGCATTATTTTGTTCATAAATATTTGTAAAATATAATCCCTCTCTTGCAAGTTTATTTAAAAATGGTGATATTTCTTTTCCGTTTACACTCTTATTTATTACAAAGTTCTCTAGAGACTCAACTTGTATAAAAATAACATTTTTTCCTTTTTCAATTCCACTATATTCATTTGGCTCTAATTCTTCTTTATTATATGATAACCAATCTTCTATCTCTGACTTTTCATCTGTTAACAATGGATTTAATACTTTAGATATAGTTCTACCAGATTCAATAAGATGGTATCCTATAGGTCCTGATGCTCTTGCAGACATTAATGTATTCCATCTCTTTGTAAGGATTCTATTTTCCCATCCTCCAAAGCTTAAAATATCTATTAAGAAAAAAGATATTATTAATATAATAATGGCATAACTATTAGTTAGTAAAAACCTTTTTACTCTTCTACTATCATTACCTGTTGGTTTTTTGATAATTGCATAAATAATTATAAAAACAATATCTACTATAAATAATAAATCTATAGCTCTGAATTGGTATAAAGATTCTCCTATAGGATTAAATGTACCTATATAAAACACATTTTTCAATCCTAAGAAATCTCTATTTACTCTAAAATACCATAAGTCCATAATTAATAAGACGCTATAAAATATATTAACGAAAATATAATAAATAAGTTGATTATTCCTTTGAAACAAATATCCAATTGAATAAAATAATAATATAAAAGCTAAATATACAAAAATGAATTTGAAACTTATATTATTTATTTTAATTGTATCTGCAGAATTTACTTCTAATAAAGCCATAAACAAAAGTGACTTAATTAACATATCTATAATTGTTGCAAATCTAAATTTACTTATCTCAGTAGAAAATATTCCTTTTCTATAGCTCCTAATATATTTAATAAACTTATTCTTTATTTCTTTAATACCCATATCAAATTTGCTCCAATCCTAATGTCTAAAAAATACTTTCTTCTTAATAAAATCAATGAGATTAAAAAGAATATAAAATGTACTTGTAAGGATTAAAATATCAAATACAAAGTTAAACAAATATAATTGCTTTGCAGTATCTGCCTGTCCATTACCTACATAGGGCATTGGAAATTGTATAGCTCCTATCAACACTAGTCCCCATAATAATACTATCTTATCTTTTACCTCTCTATTTGATTTATTTTTTACAAACTCTATTGCTGAAACTACAAATATGCTTATAAAGACAGTAATTATAAACCATAATTTCTTAGGGAATTTATCCTCTCTAAAATCAGACCAAGTTGTAAATCTGTTAAATTCTATTAATGGTTCTTCACTGTCAGCTCTATAACCCTTACCTAGAGAGGTGCTTGTTATAAACGCTTTTCCAGCTGTATATTGCATTCCTTCTATCAATCTTTTTGGATGAGTCAAATAAAACTTTGCTAATTTTCCATTACCAATCTTACTATAGAACTCCTCTTCAGTAATTGGAGTTCTAGGTACATATTTTACATATTCACTTGCATCTAAATATGAGTGTTTTCCTGCCTCACTAGTCATGTCTGGATTAAGTCCTAAATCTATTAAATCCTGCCTTGGAGTTTTAGATCCATTAAGAACTCCGTAAAATACAGAATTATACTGTGTATCTTTACTTATATTTTTATTTACCATATTTATTTGAATTGGATATATTATTATAATTATTAAAAATACTGTTAACAATTTTAATTTGTTAGGTTCTAAAATTCTCCTATTATCCCAAAGTATTTTACCTAAGAGTATTATTATAAATGGCAACGTAGTTAATACCTGCATTTTAGATCCTAAGAACATAAATGCTGAAATATACACAAAAAGTATTTTTAATCCAATGTTCTTTTCAGTATATTTACACTTAATATAGTATAAAAATGCTGCTAAAAATAACAATAATGTACTTAACATCATTGGCTCTCCATATAAACTATTAAACCAAACTATATAATTTCCATCCATAAATACAAAAATACTTAATAAAGCTATAATAAACAGCTTATAGTTACTTTTTACATTCAAATTCTTTAATATAATTGCTATTGAAGATATATAAATTATTGCATATGCAATTGCAATATATTGTGTCTTAAACACTTCTTGTCCAAGTAACTTACAGATAAAATTAATAAAGGTAATTAGGTAGCCCATACTAGAACCAAATATACCGATTAATAAAGTATATATATTTATATTTATCTTATAATCAGTAACTATATACTGATAAAATCTTTTAAAATCTGGATTCGCTTTATCCGATTCTAGAAGTGACAATCCTACTGAATTCATAACTCTGTCAAAATCCCCTTGATCTGCTACTCCAACTTGAGGATATTTAAATAATATATAATATATTAATCCAATTGAAAATATAATAAATATACATAATATATATTTCGTGTATTTATTTTGATCATTTTTCTGTAATTTCATTCAAAACTTCCCCCAATATTAATTTACATTTACTTAATTCTATCATTTTTATGGTTATATATGTATTATTTTAAATTATTATTAAAATACTATAAAATATTAACATAAAATTATATTATTGTAAAATAAAGATGCTTGCTATGACTTATGGTATTAGTGCTGATAGTAAAGTATAAAAAAGAGATATTAACTTACATAATACTGTGTTAAGTAAGCTAATATCTCTTTTTGTTTGTAACTATAAACTAATCTCGACAAATCTAATATTTTTTCTTAAAAGTAATAACCTTCAACATTTAGTCTACTAGCCATTCTAATTTAAGACATTACTTGAATGAAAAATGGAATTCCATAAGATATAATGGTCATTATTATTGTTGCTATTATTAATCCAATAAAGATTGATAAAGATGCCTTTTTAATTTCTATTCCTAATAATGCTGCTATTAGTGCACCTGTCCATGCACCTGTTCCTGGAAGAGGTATTCCAACAAATAAAGCAAGTCCCCAAAATTCATATTTTTGAATTTGATCACTTTTTGCCATTGATTTACTTTCTAGTTTCTCAACCATAGGTCTAAGTAAACTGGTTTTTTTCATCCAATTAAATATTGGTGTAATAAAAAATAAAATGAATGGAATAGGAACTATATTACCTAAAATACATATAACTATTGCTTTAACTACTCCAATTCCTAATAATGAAGCTGCAATCAATCCACCTCTTAGCTCTAAAATCGGTACCATTGATATTATAAAAGATACCATCTCCTTTGGCATAAAACTTAATGTACTAGTAAACCAATTAATTAACGAATCTACCATAACTTACTCCTTATACTATATTTATTTTCATAAATTTCTATTTTTCATACATATATAAGATTATCTAATAAATCCATATTATTCAAGAGATATTTTCTGAATATTTATGAAATATTCTTCTTTTATGTTTAAAATTCATACTACATAATATTTATTTATTACTGTAAAAAAATAAACTCAGATATACTGAGCTTATTTAATAAAATTAATTATATATTTTTTATTTAAATAACTAAAACTTATGAATAAACAAACCACTTCTAGGCTTTGGTTCAAACCAAGTTGATTTTGGTGGCATAATTTCTCCACTATCTGCAATTGCCATTATATCTTCAGTAGTAGTTGGATACATTGAAAAACTTACTTTCATATCTGTATTAGCTCTTCTTTCAAGTTCCTTTAACCCTCTTATACCTCCAATAAACTTAATTCTTTTAGACTTTCTTGGATCGTCTATTCCAAGTATAGGTCTTAATAAGCTATTTTGAAGGATTGATACATCTAATCTATCTACAGGATCTTCTGGATTAAATATGCCCTCTTTTGCCTTTAATAAATACCACTTATGATCTATATACATACCAAAAGTATGCTTTACTGCTGGCTTAACTTGCTCACTGCTTTCAGATACTTCAAATTTTTCTTTTACTTTTTCTAAAAATTCTTCTGTAGAAAGTCCATTTAAATCTTTAACAGTTCTATTGTAATCTAAAACTTCTAATTCACTATCTGGATATGATATTGATAAGAAGTAATTGAACTCTTCTTCTCCAGTATAATTTTCTATTTCTGCTCTCTTTATATGACCCACCTTAACTGCTGAAGCTGATCTATGGTGTCCATCTGCAATATATAAATATTCTACTGATTTAAATAACTCTTCTAAATTATTTACTATACTTTCATCATCTATAACCCAAACAGTATGCTGTACTCCATCATCAGCTATAAAATCATACACAGGTTCTTTCTTAACCCATTCATTTACTATATTTGAAATTCTCTTATCTTCTCTATAAGTTAAGAAAATTGGACCAGTATGAGCTTCACACTTATAAACATGATTAATTCTATCAATTTCTTTATCTTCTCTTGTTAACTCATGTTTTTTAATTATATTTTTACTATAATCATCTATTGATGCACAAGCTACCAGCCCTGTTTGACTTCTACCCTTCATAACCTGTCTATAAACATAATAGTTTGGCTTATTATCTTCAATATATAATCCAGTATCTATCATTTTATCTAAATTTTCTTTTGCCTTCTCATAAACTCTGTCATCATATATATCTATATCTACAGGTAAATCTACTTCTGCCTTATCTACATGCAAAAATGAATAAGGATTATCTTTTACCATCTCTCTAGCTTCATCACTATCCATTACATCATATGGTAATGCAGCTATTTTATCTACAAGTTCACTTATAGGCCTTATAGCCTTAAAAGGTCTAACTACTGCCATAATACTCCTCCTATATTTATCTTAGTTAAAAAAATCCTTAATTACTGAAACTACTTCATCACCAATTCTTTCTTGAGCTTCAATTGTTGATGCTCCAATATGAGGTGTGCAGCTAACTTTTGGATGATTAACTAAAGCTTCATTTGTAGTTGGTTCTACTTCAAAAACATCAATTCCTGCACCTGCAATTTTGCCGCTATCTAAAGCTTCTAGTAAAGCTTCTTCATCTACAACTTTTCCTCTTGCACAATTTATTAAATATGATCCATCTTTCATTATTGCCAATTCTTCTTTTCCTATTAATGAACCTTTGGTTTTATCATAAGGTACATGAAGAGATATAAAATCAGATTCTTTTAATAAATCTTCTAAATCTAAGAATTCATAATCTACACCATCTATTTTGCCAAAAGCATCACTATATATTACTTTCATTCCTAAAGCAGTTGCTTTATTAGCTAAAGATCTACCTATTCTACCCATTCCTACAATACCAAGAGTTTTTCCACTTAATTCAATACCTTCATATTTCTTTTTATTCCACTCACCATTTCTCATAGTAAAATTAGAAATCCCAATAAATCTTGCGACTGCAAACATATGAGCTAAAGCAAGTTCAGCTACTGAATCTGAGCTAGAATTTGGTGTATTTCTTACAGCTACCCCACATTCATTTGCTGCTACTAAATCTATATTATCTATTCCAACACCTGCTCTAATTATTAATTTTAATCTTCCACCCTTAGCAGCCTCTAAAACCTCTCTAGTTACCTTAGTAGCTGATCTTATAACTAAAGCATCATAATCTTTAAGCGCTTCTCCTAATTCTTCCTTATTATAGTGTCTATCTATAACTTCAAAACCCAAGCTTACAAGCTTGCTTAATGCCTTTTCTTGTAGTCCATCACTAATTAATATCTTATTCATTTTTATACCCCCTGAAAATCAATGTAAAATTAAGAATGTAGAATGTAAAATTAAAGAAGAAACTCCTTTAGGAGTTTCTAAATTTATATTTTCAGTAAATTTATTCAAGTTACATAAATAATTCTTAACTTTAATTTTTTAGCTGCTTAGACAGCTCCTTATATTTTCTTTTAATACTTATTGCTTAATATATTTTAAATTTATTCTAAACCTAAAATATCATTTATATTACTTAAAAGTTCTTGAATATCTTCCATTTGGCAATCTGCCATATGAGCTATTCTGAAAGTCTTATCTTTTAAGCTTCCATATCCGTTAGAGATTTGGAATCCCCTATTACCTAACTCTTTATTTAAAGCTGCAACATCTATACCCTTAGTATTTTTAATATTTGTTAATGTATTAGATAAATAGTTTTCATCTGGAAATAATTCAAAATGTTTTTTAGCCCACGCTCTTACTACCTTAGCCATTTCTATATGTCTTGCAAATCTATTTTCTAAACCTTCTTTATTTAATATATAGTCTAGTTGATAGTCAAGTGCATACATATGTGATAGTGATGGTGTTGATGGATATTGATAATCCTTCTTTTGAATATATTTATATAAAGCTAGAAGGTCTAAATAAAAACCTCTATTTGGTACCTTTTCAGCTCTTTCTTTAGCCTTGTTTGAGAATGTACATACAGCTAGTCCTGGAGGCAATCCTAGTGCCTTTTGGCTAGATGTTATACATACGTCAATTCCCCACTTGTCCACTTCTATTTTGCTACCAGCTGCTGAACTTACAGTATCTACTATAAACACTACATCAGGATATTTCTTTACTACTTCGCCAATTTCTGCAATTGGATTCATAACACCAGTTGATGTTTCATTATGTGTTACTGCAACTAAATCATATTTTCCTGTTGATAATTCTTTATCAACCATCTCTGGAGTAACAGCTTTTCCCATTTCTACTTCAAATAAATCTGCTGGAACATTATTAGTAGTTGCCATCTCATACCATCTTTTTCCAAATGCCCCTACGGAAAATACAGCTGCCCTCTTTGCTGTACACGATCTTATGGCTCCTTCCATAAGTCCACTACCAGAAGTAGTTGACAAAAGTATCTCACTTTCTGTAAAAAATAATTTTCTTAAATTATCACTAATTCTTCTTTGAATTGCAGAAGCTTCTTTGCTTCTGTGTCCAATCATAGGTTTCGCCATTTGCTCTAATACATCTGGTCTTACCTCAACTGGACCTGGAATAAATAATTTTTTATGCATATTCTTCTCCCCCATTATAAATTTTTATTAATTATTGCTTATTACTTATTGCTTATTTTTATTGTTAATTTTACTACTTTTTCGTAAGATTAACAACTATTTTATTAAATATTTAGAATATTCTTTGGTTTTTTATTAATGATTTCCATAATTTTTCTTTTGTTAAATAAAAATATATTTTTATTATCATTTTATGCAAATATTCTATACTTGCTCACTATTATTTTCCTTTAGTAAATCTCTAATTTCTGTTAGTAATTCTTGCTCTACTGTTAACTTTGGTTCTTCAACTACAGGCTCTTCTTTAACTTCTTCATTCTTTCTATTTAACTTTGCAACTACCTTTATAAATATAAATATTGATAAAGCTATAATCAAAAAATCTACTACATTTTGAATAAATAAACCATAGTTTAATGTAACTGCTGGAGTTTCCCCTACTGCTGGCTTTAATACATAAACTAAGTCTTTAAAGTCAACGCCTCCTGCTATAGCTCCAATTGGTGGCATTATTATATCCTGTACTAAAGATGATACTATTTTATTAAAAGCACCCCCAATAATAACACCGATAGCTAAATCTAGCACATTTCCTTTTAATGCAAACTCTTTAAATTCTGATAAAAATTTTTTCCCTTTACTAGTCATTTTATATTCCTCCTATCTATTCTTCAAATATTAATATTGACTCTGTTTCCCTGCAATATTTAACACATTTACATTGCCCTAAATGCCTTGGACACTTATAACATAAACAACTTTTATCATCTCCATTACAAGTTTTCTTGTATTCTGGGCAATAATTACAATTAACTCCATTTCCTGCTGGCACCTTACCATCTCCTTTATATGCTTTTATATGGATATTTTAACATATAATTTATAAAATAGTAGTAACCTCTTTATTGTATACTCATATATTAATCTCATAAGAAGCTTTTCACTCATTAATTTTTTTTAAACTTCTAACTCCCATCTATATAAACTTTGGGGAACTATTTTGTTCCCTCTCTCGTGCAAAAAAGGAGATTTATTAAACTACTCCATAAAAAATAAAAAATATAATGCTAGTTTCTAAGCCGCAAGGCTTCAAGTCACACTAGCATTATATTTTTTCTTTCCTTATATTCTATAAAAATAATTGAAATATTATTAAGAATATTACTCCTGGTATTCCTAGAAACCCTGCTATTAAGGCTGTTATCCAATTTATTGCTATGGAAAAACCCAAATAAGCTCCTAGTAAGTTAGTTAAATACAATAATACTATACCTATTACACCATTTATTAGTATTTTAAGCGGCCATTTCAAAACCTTTATTAATAGATAAAGTAATACTAACCCAATTAAACCATATAATATTAAATTTATATCCATATAAATCCCCTCCACTTAATAATATTATTTTTTTACTATATTATTCTATTCTTCTTAAACCTCTTCTTTTAGCCATACATATTAAATAATCAAATCTTGTTCTAGCTACATCTTCTTCATGAATTGCTAACTCTATTAATTTAGGATCACTAACTGAGTTAAATAAAACTCTAGCTACTTCCATTTCCTTTATCGTTTCTTGGATATCCTTTAATATAGCTATATCTTCTTCGCTATACTCTCTCTTCTTTTTCTCTTCACTTTTAAATAAAAATTCTAAAATTGCACTCTTATTCATTTTAAACTCCTCCCAAATAATTACTATTAAAGTAATGTCCATACTTTAATAAAATTATTCAAATTGAGTATAAAATTAAGATAATGTGTTATTACATTAAAGGTGCAAATACTCTTAATATAGCTGTTATAAACCTGTTAGCCCATTTTACCTTATGACAATCCTCTATTGATATTCTTTGACAAAGCTTTAATGTTTCAATAAAGTCTTCTTTAATCTCCATTACTGATTTAGTTTTATATAGAAGCACACCATTTTCAAAGTGTAAATAAAGACTTCTATAATCCATGTTTATTGTTCCAACAACACCTATTTTATCGTCAGATACAAAGGTTTTTGAATGTATAAATCCTGGGGTATATTCATATATTTTTACACCAGCCTCTATTAATTGAAGGTAATATGCTCTAGTTACTAAATGCACATACCATTTATCTTCTATATGAGGTGTTACTATAATTACATCAACACCACTTTTAGCAGCCAGAGTAAGAGCTGTAACTAACTCATTATCAACTATTAAATATGGCGTATTTATATAAATATAATCCTTTGCCCTATTTATAATATTTAGATAAACAAATTCTCCAACATTTTCATCATCCAATGGGCTATCCCCATAGGGCTGAACATATCCATCACTTGCAAACTCTCCAATGTAATTAACAGCTGGTCTATATTTTTCATAATCATCTTTTTCACCACAGGTAAATTCCCATGCTTGAAGAAACATTATAGTTAAATTCCAAACTGCTTCTCCCCTTAAAACTATAGAAGCATCCTTCCAATGTCCAAATCTAACTATTTCATTAATATATTCATCTGCTAAATTTATTCCTCCAGTAAAAGCTGTATGCCCATCTATAATGGTAATTTTTCTGTGATCTCTATTATTCATAATTACAGATAAAAATGGTACAAAAGGATTAAAAACTAAGCACTTTATTCCCTTTTCTCTAAGCTTTTCATAATATTTATATGGAAGAGTTTGAAGACATCCCATGTCATCATAAATTATTCTTACATCAACACCTTCTTTTACTTTTTCCTCCAAGATTTCTAGTATGCTATTCCACATAACTCCTTCTTGAATAATAAAGTATTCCATAAATATATACTTCTTTGCTTTTTTTAATTCTTCCTTTAGCTCCTCAAAAAATTTTTCTCCAGGTGACAAGTATTTTGTTATAGTATTTTTGTAAATAGGACTTCCTGCGTAGTTATTTAAATACTTAACTTGATTAGCAAAAGACTTATCATCTTCTTTAATCTCCCTTATTATCTCTTCATCTTGAGGTAAAACCTTTGCGGTTTTATTATAAATGTTAATCATTCTTTCCCTAAATTTTTTAGTTGTCTTTCTTGATCCAAAAATCAGATATAATAATCCTCCAAAAACAGGTACTAGAAGAACTGGTATTACCCAAGCTAATTTATAAGATGGATTATCTTTTGTGCTTAATATATAAATAACAGAAAATATACTTATTGCAGTAAATAATACATATAAATACACAAAAGATTCTGATAACTTCCATATAGTAAATATAAGTATTCCTAACTGCATAATAATAAGTAATCCTATAATAACCATTCTACTAAATAAAAACTTTAATAACTTAGTCATATATTCCCCTTTTTTAAATCTCTTTTCTTCCTTCTAGAGCCTTTGAAAGTGTTACTTCATCAGCATATTCTAAATCTCCTCCAACTGGTATACCTGATGCAATTCTAGTTACTTTAATATTTAGAGGTTTTAAAATTCTTGATATATACATAGCAGTTGCTTCACCCTCAATATTAGGATTCGTTGCAAGAATTACTTCCTTAACATCTGCACTCATTCTTGAAACTAACTCTCTTATTCTTATATCTTGAGGTCCTCTTCCTTGCATTGGTGAAAGATTTCCATGTAAAACATGGTAACTACCATTATATTCTTTGACTTTTTCCATTGTCATTATATCTTTAGGTTGCTCAACTACGCAAATTGTATCTTTATCTCGACTAGGATTAGAACAAATTGCACAAGGATCAGAATCTGTAAAGTTTCCACATATTGAACAATACTTTATAGTCCCCCTTGCTTTAACTAAAGCATCTGCAAATTCTCTAACTTCATCTTCAGGAAGATTTAATACATGTAATGCTAATCTTTGAGCTGTTTTTTGCCCTATGCTTGGTAGCTTGGCAAATTCTTCAATAAGCTTTTCTATAGCAACCGGATAAAAATCCATAAAATCATCCTTTCTGTAAAATAATACATAAAAAGGCGAAATTAAATTCGCCTTAGTTTAAATCTCTTAGAATAATCCTGGCAAGTTCATTCCACCAGTTAATTTTCCCATTTTGTTTGCACTTTCTTCTTCTGCTTTTCTTAATGCTTGATTTACAGCACTTAATACTAAGTCTTCTAACATTTCAACATCATCTGGATCTACTACTTCTGGTTTTATATTAATAGAAACAACTTCTTTTTTTCCATTTGCCTTTACAACTACAGCTCCACCGCCTACAGAAACTTCAAATTCCTTAGCTTCTAGGTCCTTTTGCATTTGCTCCATTTCTTTTTGAAGTTTTTGAGCTTGCTTCATTAGGTTATTCATATTTCCTCCCCCAAATCCGCCTGGAAATCCTCCTCTTGCCATAAAAACATCCTCCTTATATAAAAAATATATTCTCTATTATATAGTATTTTTCTTTATTTTACTATATTTAGGTTATTAATAATTTTATTATTCTTATATTATATTATTAATGTAACAACGCTTCCTATTGTCAGCGTTGTAAGTTCGAATTACTAAATTAAAATTTAGATTCTCACTTATGTAGATATTATTCATCTAATATATCTACCATATCAGCACCTAGAGATTCTATTAACATATCTTCCATTGATTTCTCATTGCTTGATGGTTCTTCAACTTCAAATAATATTTTTATATCTTCTCTAAATAGCTCTGCTAATACTTCTTGAATGACAACCTTATTCTCTGGTTTCTCCAATCGTTCCTTATTAAATTTATATAAATCCTCATATTGAATTATTAGTACACCATTTTTACACTCTATAGGTTTTCCAGTAACCATAGCAGCATATACTATCATTTTTCTTCTTGCCTTAATTCTTTCTAATATATCTTTCCAAGCTCTTTGTATATCATTTAAAGTAACCTTAGAATTTTCATTATTAGTTAGATTCCTAGTAATAGGAGTTTTTACTTGTTTATTCACTTGTCTTGTAGTGCCTTCTTTTGTAGAACTTACAGTGGTTTCTGCTTGTGCTGTACTTACAACTTTAAGACTTCCATTTCTTAAACCTTCTTCAAGCTTATTAAGCCTACTTAATATAACTTCATTTGAAGTATCGTATTCTACTTTGCACATTTTTATTATTGCTAATTCTAAGTATAATCTTGCCTGCTTACTAAGCTTAGCATTTGATTCTGCTTCTTGAAGTATTCTAATATATCTCATAATTTCTTCCGCTCTAATTTTTGAAGCTTGCTCCTTAATTAAAGCTATATTTTCTTCTGACATATCAAGTACTTCTTCAGGGTTATTAGTAACCTTAGCCATAAGAATATTTCTATAATGACTAATCAAATCCTTTATAAATAGATAAATATCTTTTCCTGCATAAACTACTTCATCTATTATACTTATAGACTTTTCAACATTTCTTTGAATAACTGAATTAGTTAAATTAAATAAATTATCATTAGTAACAAGTCCAAGCATACTTACAAGTACATCATATTCTACTGCACCATTTCCCATTGAAATTGCTTGATCTAATATACTTAAAGCATCTCTCATAGCACCATCAGATACTCTTGCAATTAAGCTTAAGCTTTTATCATCTGCTAAAGCATTTTGATCGTCAACAATTTTTCTAAGCCTACCTATAATTTCATTATTATTTATTCTTTTAAAATCAAATCTTTGACATCTTGAAAGAATGGTAATTGGTAGCTTTTGTGGATCTGTTGTTGCCAATATAAATATTACATTCTTTGGTGGCTCTTCTAAAGTCTTTAAGAATGCATTAACAGCACCAGTAGATAACATATGAACTTCGTCCATAATATAAACTTTGTATTTACCTTCTTGCGGTGGATATTTAACATCATCTATAATATCTCTAATTTTATCAACTCCATTATTAGAAGCTGCATCTAATTCTGTAACATCTATTGCTAACCCTTCATTTATCTTCTGGCACATTTCACACTTATTACATGGTTCACCATCATGTAAATCAAGGCAATTTAGGGCTTTAGCAAAAACCTTAGCTGTAGTAGTCTTACCTGTTCCTCTTGTACCACAGAAAAGATATGCATGAGCTATTCTATCATTTAATATTTGATTTTTAACTGTAGTTGTTATATGTTCTTGACCAACAATATCATAAAAATTTTGTGGCCTCCATTCTCTATATAAAGCTGTATATCCCATAAAATCATTCCTTATATTTATCTTTTATTTATATTATAGACCAAAGAATAGAATTAATGAAGAATTAAAAGCTATAACTTCACATAATTAAACTTATATTCTTATTTACTATTCTTCCAATATGCATTTTACATTTTTTTAATAACACTATTAGTTCTCTTACTTAATTATATTTCCCTTCTTATAAAAAGAATTTCCATTATATATTTCTTTGGTAATCATATTGGAATTGAAAGTTTTAATTTCAATTCCTTCATATTATTTTTTTCATCTTGCAAGTGACATTTTAAAATCTTGCAATAAAATCAACTGCCAATATTTATATATTAAAATATACAAATATTGTAATTGTACTTTGTTAAATTTTATACATATACGTTTACATTAAATATTTTTGCCTAAAAAAGAATATTAATTACTTTTATTTTAAATATATACCTCTTTAAATATAAAAAAAGAACTCAAGTTATCCCGAGTTCCTCCTTGTATTCAATATTATTTTTTCTTTAAAATCAGTATTTCAATAGTGGTAATTACTACTCCTATAATACCAATAATTTCAAACGATAGTTCTAATGAAAGTAAGTCTCCTATTAATCCACAGACTGGGAATAGTATTATCATCATTAGTGAATAAAACATACTTTCAACTGAAATTATAGTTGCTCTCTGTTTTGATTCAACCATTGAATTTATTAATTTACTACTAATAGGTTGAAGTATTGCTGTTAAAAAACCTATTGCTAGAAAAGTAAATATAGATAATTCTTTACTTATATTCCCCATTAATATAAGTAAAAAACTAATTATCATAGATATAGATAACCAGCCTGAGGCATTATATTTTTTATAAATTTTATCACTTAATATAGCTCCAATAGCTGAAAGAATTCCATTAAATAAAAATATTATAGAAATATTTAATCTAGAATACCCTAAATCATTTAAAAACTGTTGCCCATAGAAATATACTATAGCAGAAAATGTATATACTATAGGAAAGAACATTATTATATTTAATAATTTTCTGTTATCTTTCAAAACTTTCATAGACTTTTTAAAATGATTTATTATTGTAATTCTTTCTTCGAAATCATCTCTAATATCTACTTCCTTAAAATTAAAGGAAAAAGTTAATGAAATTATCCCTATAATAATTGCAGTAATATAACTAATAGAAAAATCTATATAAATATTCATTTTTTATATTACTTATTATTTTATTCATTTAAATCAACTCCAACCATTTATTTTCATTTTTGGATATAAGAAAAGACCCACTATAACTAAATGGGTCTAATTGGAGTTACTATAATTGCAAGTTAAGAAATAGATCCTTGCAAAATTCCTTTAAAAAAGGGTATAGTAATCCAATTTCCAAAAACTGTTGCTGTTTTTGATCTTGAACTACTAGATAAAATTTGATTTTCAAACTTATTCAAAAGAAATTCCACAGTTCTATTTCTCCTTTCTATTTCCAAATCATATAATATATAATAAAGTATTTACTAGAAATTTTCAAGCAAAAAAACACAGGTGAAAACATAGTATTTAATACTATATATCTTTTTCTGAATTTTATGCCTTTTACTTTACAAAATACACCATATAATCTTCATGAAAATATTTATTACCACATTTTATTGCATTTTTTTCTTTGCCGTAAGTTACGAATCCCACTGCCTTAACTTAACTCTTTTTTCACTATAAAACCCAACTACACCTATCATTTGATTTTCGTCATTAAAAGCACCTAAAACAAAACTTTCTTCTCCTATTTTGTATCTAAATTATCTATATATTCTTTAGACTCTTTAAGCCCTTGCCCTGTATGTTCTCTATATCTTTTAATAGCCTTAACTTTACCGCTATTATAGATAATATCCCTCAACTCATCATCTATATTCTTATAAATTTCTATCCCAAAATGTTCAACTATTTTATCTAAAACTTTATTATTTCTTTTAACTTCTTCTCTTAATTGAGAAATATCAATCATTAAATACGAAATAATTACTAATAAAATTATGCTAATTATACTATCACTCATCCCTCTCACTTCTCCTTTTATTTATTTTCAATTAAACATCATCAAAATTGTCCAATCTGGATTAAAATCTTTTAACATTTACCATTAATGGATATTATACCATATTATGCATTAAATATTTTTCTACTTATATTTATTTTTTTATAGTAAAATAATCTTAGCAAAAAAAAGGAGGGATATAATTTGAGTTCATACGATAAGAAATATCTATCTATAGTTAAGGATATATTAGATAACGGATATTATGATAATAACAGAACTGGAATGCCTACATACAAACTGCCCCATCAAATTATGCAATTTAACTTACAAAAGGAATTTCCTATTCTAACAACTAAGAAGGTTGCATTTAAAACAGCCATAAAGGAAATGCTATGGATATATAGAGATCAATCCAATGATGTTACAAAACTACAAGAACAAAATGTACACATTTGGGATGAATGGGTAGATGAAAATAATACAATTGGTAAGGCTTATGGATATCAAATAGCTAAATTTAATCAAGTTGATAAGCTTATTGAAACTTTAAAAACTAATCCTCAAGACAGAAGAATGATAATGTCTATGTGGAACATTGAAGATTTACCAGAGATGACTTTACAACCTTGTTGCTATCAAACTTTATGGGATGTAACTGATGGCCACCTAAATTGTATGTTAATCCAGCGTTCAAATGAGCGCCATTAAGTAGTAATACTTT
The DNA here is from genome assembly GCF_050315195.1 of Clostridium sp. SGI.024. Classification (NCBI taxonomy): domain Bacteria; kingdom Bacillati; phylum Bacillota; class Clostridia; order Eubacteriales; family Clostridiaceae; genus Clostridium; species Clostridium sp. SGI.024. Next base: position 34,296 of record NZ_JBNPON010000025.1, read on the forward strand.
TTGCAAACCCTGTTAAACGGGGAAAATCCATTTTTATAGGATAATCCCGTGCTAAAAATTTATATATCATTTATACTATGATATATAAATAAATGCCTAACGACTATCGAACGCATATTTAATATATTTTATAGGATATTAAATATAAGCAAGTAGAGTACCCCTCAAGCTATCGGAGGTCACATTGACAAGTGAGGTAACGGGAAAAGCAGGGAATCTATTAAAGATAATTTATTAGATTATGATATAGTCTTTTCTGTATAGGAATATACAGCAGTTTCATTAAATGAAACGGATAAGATCTAGCGAATCTTATTGAAAACTTAGTCAGGAGACATACCATTAGGTGTTCCATTTAATACCAGTCAATATGCAGTACTTGTTCATTTAATAGCTCAAGTAACTAATCTTAAACCAGGATTATTTACTCACGTTATTAATAATGCTCATATTTATGAAAATCAAATTGAAGGGATGAAGCTTCAACTTACTAGAGAAAATGAAGATTTTGAAGCTCCAAAGCTTTGGATAAACCCTAAAATTACCAACTTCTACGATTTTACTGTAGATGATATAAAACTTATAGATTACAAGCATCATGATCCTATTAAAATGGAGGTAAGTGTATAATGTTATCAATTATAGTGGCTAAGGCAAGCAATGATGTAATTGGTGGTGATAATAAACTTTTATGGCATATATCTGAAGACTTAAAAAGATTTAAAGAAATTACATCTGGTCATACTATAATTATGGGAAGAAAAACTTTTGAATCTTTACCAAAGGTTTTACCTAATAGACATCATATTGTAATTACAAGAGATAAAAATTATAAAGTTGACTCACCTGAGGTTGAAGTAGTTAATGATATAAATTCTATTATTAATAGATTTCAAGATTCTACTGAAGAAGCTTTTATTATAGGTGGTGGAGAAATCTATAAATCTCTTTTACCTAAGTCTGATAAACTTTACTTAACTAGAGTTTATAAGGATTTTAATGGTGATACTAAATTCCCTGAAATAAATCCTGAAGATTGGTTTGTTGATTATGAGTCAGAAATTCAAGTTAATGAAACTGATAACTTAAATTTTGATTTTATCAATTTAACAAGAAAATAAAAATGAGAGTAATCTTTTTTATAAATTTCTAAGTAACAAAGAAAACGAGGGTCTTCCTAAAGGAATGCCCTCGCTTTCTTTGTCCTATTGTATGTTAATCCTATTGAAGAGTAACCTATAAATAATTATTTTTTAAATTTCATATTTACATTAAAAAAACCCTTCTAGCAAGAAAGGCCTAAAATTAAACCGTGCACCTAGCTTCGACAGTAGTCTATAGACGTTACTATGTAGTTAGCTCTGACAAGATTTATCCATATCACACGCAGTAATCACTTATCGCTGCTTCCTTCCGGACCTGACGAGGTTCATGCACTTACGTCGTATGGGACCTTGCCATCAACACCACTTGCATAGGCAGGCTCTACAGACTAAAGCCTAGGCTAGGAATTCAACCCTGCTATAGCGGATTGCAGGTTACAGGGCACCGCTAACTCCCCATCTAGCACGGCCATGGCGGAGAGAAGGGGATTTGAACCCCTGATAGAGTTTCCCCTATACACGCTTTCCAGGCGTGCTCCTTCGACCACTCGGACATCTCTCCATATTAAATTAAACAAATTAATTATTAATAAAATTAAAAATATAATTATTATTAATTTTTCTTATAGTTACTTAATTTGAACTACTGCTATATATTATCATATACAAATAAATATTGCAACATTTAAAAGCTTACAGTACTTCTAAATGCTGCAATATTATTTATGCTCTTTTCTTCTTGCTTACAAATATAATTAATATTATTCCTAGAATTATTCCAATTAAACTTACAATTTGAGCTGTTCTAAGGCCCATAAACATTAAGCTATCTGTTCTTAATCCCTCAATAAAGAATCTTCCTATTGAATATAAAATCATATATCCTCCAAGAACAATTCCATCTTTCCCTTCTTTCTTTTTAAAAAGTATATAAACTAAAATTAAGCAAACTAATAAATTCCACACAGATTCATATAAAAAAGTTGGGTGATAATATGTACCATTTATTAACATACCCTTTTGAATAAATTCAGGGAACTTACTTATAAATTCTTGAGATACAGGACCTCCATGAGCTTCTTGGTTCATAAAGTTTCCCCAACGACCTATAGCTTGTGCCAAAATAACCCCTGGCATTATTACATCTACATATTCTAAAAAATTAATTTTTCTATACTTTGCAAAAATATATCCTGAAAGTAAAGCTGCTATAACTCCTCCGTGAATAGCCATACCACCATTTCTTATATTTATTACATCCATAAAAGAATGATAGTTTTGATATTCAAATGCAACATAATATAATCTTGCTCCTATAATTGATATAGGGAAAGTAACTAAAAAAGCATCTATTATTACATCGTAATTAATATTTTTCTTCTTTGATAGTAAGTACATTAATAACATTGCAGCTAAAACCCCAGTTGATATTATTATTCCATACCACCTAATTTCTAAGCCAAAAACTTCAAAAGCTACTGGATTCATCCCACTTCCTCCTCTATAATTTGTTTTTTCTTCTATTTTCGAAAAATGATGTAAGCAAATTACTACATTTTTGATTATAACACCATTTTACATCAACTTGCCAATTAAATACATTATAATCTAATAAATTTATTGTAGAGCCACAAGCTCCCATATCCTTATTAAATGTACCAATATATAACTTGGATATCCTACTTTGTGCTATGGCTGCTGCACACATTGGACAAGGTTCTAAGGTTACATACATCTCACAACCAGTTAGCCTCCAATTATCTAAATTTTTACTGGCTTCTTCTATAGCTAATATTTCAGCATGAGCAGTAGTAACCTTCATTTCTTCTTTTAAATTATGTTTTTTTGCTATTACTTTTCCATCTTTAACTATTATTACACCAACAGGAACTTCTCCCTTTGAAAAAGCCTTTTCTGCTTCCTTTATTGCAAGATTCATGTAGTCCATAATACACTTCCCCTTAAAAATTTTTAAAAGGGGCTGTTTTAGCAGCCCCTATTAAGAATTTAAAATATATAATTATTAATATAATTTGAAATAAATTAATAAAAATATATTTATTTTAGAAACTCTTTAAGGAGTTCCCCCTTAATTTCACATTATATATTGATGCTATAGCACCTTAAGTAAATATTCTAACCTTTTTTATTCTATTCTTATCGATATCCTCTACTATAAACTTAATATTATTAATTTTTACTTCTTCATTTTGTTCTGGGAATCTTCCTAATTCTCCAATTACTAATCCTCCTATAGAATCAAACTCTTCTGACTCCATAGTAACTCCTATTAAGTCTCCAATGTAATCTAATCTTGCGCTACCATCAACTATATACTCATCTTCCTTAACCACTATTATATCGCTGTCTCTATCATCATCATATTCATCTTCAATTTCTCCAACAACTTCTTCAATTAAGTCTTCGATAGTAACTATACCTACATTTCCACCATATTCATCTAATACTACTGCCATATGATTTCTTGTTTTTTTCATCTCTTTGAATAATTCAGCTATTTTCTTAAACTCAAAAGTATAATAAGGTTCTCTCATATAATCTGATACCTTAAAATTATCTTTACACTCAGATGCCATTATTAAGTCTTTAACATTAAGTATACCTATAACATCATCTATATTTTCATTGTAAACTGGCAATCTTGAAAATTGCTCAGCTTTAATTATACTAATAACTTCTTCATAAGTAGAATGAACATCTACAGCTACTATATCTACTCTTTGAACCATTACATCCTTTACTTGAGAATCAGCAAATTCAAAAACATTGAAAATCATCTCCTTTTCAACATCTTCAAGTACACCCTCTTCTTCACTAACTCCAACCATAGTTCTTAACTCTTCTTCTGTAATAAATGGTTCTGTAGCTTTAGGATCACCACCTAAAAGTCTTATAAATACACTAGATATAGAAGTAAATACTATTACTAATGGATTAAATACTTTAACTATAATTCCTATTGGTTTACTAACAAATAATGATACTTTTTCAGAATTTTGTTTAGCTATAGACTTAGGTGTTATTTCACCAAATATAAGTACTAATATAGTCATTACTATAGTAACAATTCCTACTCCACTTGGTCCAATAAGCTTAACAGCAATTGATGTAGCAAGTGCTGATGCTCCTATGTTTACTATATTGTTTCCAATTAATATTGCTCCTAATAATTTGCTCGGATCTTGAGATAACTTCTCAACTAATTTTGATCCTCTCACTCCCTCATCAACCATATGTCTTATTCTAATCTTACTTAGTGCCATTAAGGCTGTCTCTGACATAGAGAAGAATCCTGACATTATTAATAATATTATTAATAATATTATCTGCCACGTGTAACTCTCCAAATTAATTCACTCTCCTAAATGATAAATATATTTTATTATTTATTATATCATATATAAATTTCAAAATATTAGAACTAATAAAAATTGTATCCTTAAATTTATATTTTTCTACGCAATTTCACAATTTTCCACTACATTTTTTATCCACTTTCCTGACTTTAATCTACTTCTTTCAAATATAATTTTAATAAATTCTTCTGTACATATTAAAAAATATACTACTGTTACTGGTAAGCCTAAAGCTATTGCACTAAAAAAAGAAATAGGTACAGCATAGAACCATATAGTTCCTAATTGTACTAGTGTTGAATAAAGAGTGTCTCCACCACCTCTAAAAATTCCAACAATCATAACTACATTATAGAACCTTATAGGACATATTAACGCCATAATTCTTAAAACAGTAACTGCGTCTTTAAAAGTATTTGATTCAACATTAAATGGCTTAACAATTTGTGGTGCTAAAATCCATACTACTACTCCTATTATTAATCCTATTATAGGAGAAACTTTCCCAAGCTTATGTGAATAATCTATAGCAACCTCTTCTTCATTGGCACCTATTTTATTGCCAACCATTATAGCTGCTGCAGATGCTAATCCTATACATAAAACCATAAACATATTATTTAATGTTGTTGCAATTTGCATTGTAGCAACTGCACTAGTTCCTATTTGCGCATAGGCTATTGAATAAGCTGTCATCCCTAAAGACCATAATAATTCATTAGCAATAACTGCAGTAGATGTATTGAAATAAATTCTTATAAAGTTCATATCAAAAGAAAATAGCTCTCTTATCTTTGATGAAACAATATTATTTTTAGCATAAATCATAAAAATTATATAGGCCACTTCTAAAGTTCTAGCAATAGTTGTTGCTAGAGCAGCACCTGCAACTCCCATTGGTGTTACTCCAAGGTTACCAAATATAAATACCCAGTTTAAAAATGCATTACAAAGTACTCCTATTATACTTGCATACATTGGTGTCTTTGGCTGTTCTGAACTCCTTAGAGCTGATGAAAAAGCTTGAGTGAAGTTAGTAAATAAACAACTAATAGCAACAATTCTTAAGTATTGTGCTCCAAGTTCAATAACCTTAGCATCTTTTGATAATACAGACATTATTGGATTAACTAAGAAAAAGGCAGCACCTCCAAAAATTATAGAAGCAACAAAACCTATAGATATATCTAATCCAAGTACCTTTTTAATACTTTTAACATCTTTCTTTCCCCAATACTGTGACATAAACACACTAGCCCCTGCATTTATACCTGAAAGACATAGAGTAAATATAAAGAAATATTGGTTAGCTAGTCCAACTGATGCAATTGCTTCTTCTCCTAATCTACCAATCATCAAATTATCTACAAGATTTAGTGATGATGTTACAAGATTTTGAAATGTGATTGGTAATGCTAATGTAAGCATTGTAGTAATAAAAGCTTTATCTTTTAATATTTTCTTCATTGTATCCTCCTGCATTTATTAGTACGATTACTTTTATTATTTATTTGCATAAAAAAAGAGCAATGGGTAATTAGCTGCCCATCTGCTCTTAAACATAAAATATTTTCTAATAATTCAACTAGTTTGTCAATAATATTAAAACAACGAAATCTTTATTACATCAATTAATAAATAAAAAACTCGTAAACCTATTGATATAAAGGCTTACGAGTTTTTACTGGTATCCCCAACAGGGATCGAACCTGTATCTGTCCCTTAGGAGGGGACTGTTCTATCCATTGAACTATGGAGACTTGAGTACCAAATAAATTGTATAATAACATTTTCCATATGTCAATATTTTGATTTAGAACTTAGAATTACCCTATCTTTTCAATTATTAAAACATTTGGTTTTACTCTTATATTTAATATTAACTCTTCTATATCATTTCCACTTAATATTTTCACCAAAACAACTATTTCATGTTCCTTAGAGTATCCATCAATACTATCTAATTCTTTTATACTTAGTAGTTCTATTTCTTTTATTAGAAACTTAACTTCCTTTCCATACACTGGTGCTAAGTGTATTTCTATATGAGGGTTAATTAGATTTAAAATTAGATTTTTATTAATATCCACATTGTTTTTTATTTTTTTTAGCTGACTATTAACTTCCTTTTCTTTTAATTCTTTTTCATCATATCCTTCTATATTTATATAATTTTTTAATTCCCCAAAGCTTTCTACCTTATAAAAATCATCATAGGTGGAGTTAAACTTTATAAATATCTCAGCTTCAATTAAATCTTTATTTTTTTTAAGAAACTTTTCTTCAGATTTAATTATAGAATTAATCATTAGTGGAAGCTCTTTTCTTATTTTTTTATCTTTTTCCTTTACCTTTTCATAACTATTTTCATTTGAAATTACATTTATTTGAAAGAAAAGCATGTACTTTTCATTCTCACAGCACCATCTTCCACATAATCCTTCACCTTTATATATGTTCTTGCTTTTATTCTCATCTTTATTTATATTTATTTTCATTTTCTTTGAAGATTTTAAGTAAGTAACTTCATAGCACCTTGGTATAATTGGACCAGTATCTAATATATCTTCCATTCTCTCTATACTTAATTTATAAGGATTTGCCTTATTCAAAATTAACACCTCAATTAACTAATAATTTACAATATATGTTTATTAATTATATATAGTTACCCCTAGACATATAAAGAGTAAAAGATTTTTATTTAACTTTTCTATGTTAATACTTTGTTATATACTTTATTTATATATTTATATTATCGAAAGGATTTGATTTGCATGCTTAGATCTATTGTTTGGTATATAGTATTCTTTAGTTCACTTATTTTAAAAATTCCGGCTATGATAAGAACTAAGACTCTTACCAAAAAAGGATTAAATGAAGAAAGAGATAAACTTGTTTATAAAAATACCACATCTTGGGCAAGAACCTTATTAAAAATCGCTGGAGTTAAAGTTACAGTACATGGTGTTGAAAACATACCTAAAGATACGAATGTATTATATATTGGTAACCATCAAGGAAACTTTGATATTCCTATATATATGAGTGAAATACCTGGATTAAAAGGTTTCGTATCTAAAATTGAAGTTAAAAAAATTCCTGGAGTTCGTACTTGGATGGAATATATGTATTGCGTATTTATGGATAGAAGTAGCTTAAGAAAATCTAGTGAAGCTATTATTGAAGGTATTAAAATACTAAAAAAAGGTCATTCTTTAGTAATATTCCCAGAAGGAACTAGAAGTAAAGGTGATAATATGGGAGAATTTAAAGCTGGTAGCTTTAAACTTGCAACAAAATCAAAGGTTCCTATAGTTCCAGTTACAATGAATGGCTCTTATAAGATAATGGAAAGTAATAAAAAGAAATGGATGGTTAAACCTACTCACGTTGATTTATATATACATCCTGCTATTGAAACAGCTAACTTAAATAAAGAAGAGCAAGATGCTTTAATTACAAAGGTTTATGATGTAATTAAGAGTAAACTTCCACAATCATAGAAATATCTTATTACATCAAGAGATCTTCTTAATGAAGTATCTCTTCTTTTTTATCTTAATAATTTATCTATTTATTTATCAAAAAAAATTTTAATATCTATTATAATTTCTCATAAATTTCTTTTAAAAGCCTTTGCTACGATAAGTAGCATGAATGTAACCATAGTTTTCTTGTTTAACATTATAAATAAAGCTATTATAATCCTACAAAATAAATT
>NZ_JBNPON010000026.1:0-40790 GCF_050315195.1 Clostridium sp. SGI.024
GAGGGGTAAAGTATGCTATTAAACATACTACTATTAATATGGGGAGCTACAGAACTTATAATAGGTGGAGTAGTAGCTACAAAGAAAAAATTATTATTTTTAAATATAATTATAGAAAGTTTTTCTTATATAAATAGAGAATTCCATATTGAAAGAATAGATGATATTAGAAGTTTTTCAACATGGATTGGAGAAACTATTTTAGTTGAAGGAGCATTGTATGTTTTCCTTGCTTCTGCTGCTATATATTTTAAAATGAATATTATTATAGTTGTTATTTTTATTATTATAATTGAAACAGTATTTTTTAATAATATTATTAAAGGAATTAAAACTTTTATAAGAGAATAAAGAGGTAACCATGTCAGATAAAAGATACATTTTTGAAAATTATTTAAATATAGCTAGAGGATTTGTTAGTGAAAAAGAGTATTCTAAAGCACTAAAATTTTATAATAAAGCATATAGATTTCATGAAGGTAAGAATGATATAGAACTTGTCCTTGATATAGCCTTACTTTATGATAAATTAGGTTATAAAAATGAGGCGGAAGAAAAATATAAGGCTGCCATTAAGATTGATAAAAAAGATGCTAGAGCTTATTATGGACTAGGTGTTTTATATGATGAAGATGGATTCTTAGAAGAAGCTATAGAATTTTATAAAAATGCAATAGAATTAGATCCTAAATATGATAGAGCTTATTTCTTTTTAGCTAATGCATATGATGAATTAAAAGATGTAACAAACGCAATTAAGTATTATAATGAGGTTTTAAAATTAGTTCCTAAAGATCTATGGGCAAATGCTAATTTAGGATGTATATATGAAGAAATGGGAAATTATGAAAAGGCTCTTGAGTATATGGAAGAAGCATTAAAAATAGACTCAAGAAATTTTAGAATTTTGTTTAATATGGGAGTATTACTTAATAGTTTAAATAAAGAAGAGGAAGCAAAAGAGTATTATATTAAGTCAATAAAGGAGAATTCTAAGTATCCATATAGTTATTTAAATTTATCTATAATATATAAGGAAAAAAAAGAGTTTGAAACTGCTATTGATATAATAAGTGAAGGGATAGATAATAATCCAAATTCTAGTTTCTTATATTATAACAGATGTTGCTTCTATGTAAATATTAATAAACTTCAACAAGCTTTTAAAGATTTAATAAGAAGCATAGAGCTAAATAATATATTTTTTGAGTATATGAAAGAGGATGAAGAGCTAGATAAATTAAGAGAAATAGAAGAATATAAAGATTATATAAAAAGATCACTGCAAAAATACAAATAATATAGATTTATAATAAACTTAAAATGTAGTTTATAAAATAAACTATTTTAGTATTTGTTATTATTAAAAACAATTCTATATTATGAATTTTTAAAATGGAGATGCTACGGCAATCTCTTTATTTTTTTGTTAAAAATATTACAAAAGTTGTGGAGATGATTTATTTGTGGTAATATGAGAATGTTAGTCAAAATATGCGTTAAATTAGTGTATTTAATGTTAAGAATAAATATAGGAGGTTTTTTGTAGTGTTTATTAATATTTTTAATAATGTAAAAGTTTCGAATAAACTATTTACATTAAGTGATTCTACATTATCACAAACTTTAGTAGAAAAAGAGAACTTAGAAAAATTATCTACTAAAGAAATTGATGAAAACTTGATCTCATATTACGAAAAAAATAAAGAAAAAAAAGTAATAGTTAAAGCATTTAGTTTTCAACCAAATCTAAATGGATATGAAATTATAGTAAATGCAAAAAAAGAAGAATTAAAGAAAGGCTTAGAGAAAATTAATTCTTTAAATGAGGTAAAGCTAGTAGTTAATAAAAAAGATAAAAATTTATTTGAAGAATTAAAATTATTTGGTGAAGTTGTTAAGGTTAATCCATTAACAGAAATATACAATAATAAGCTTATAAGTAAAGTTTATGGGGAAGACAATAATGTCATAATATATGATATTTTAGACATTATTAAACTAGGACAGGCATTACTAGGAAAAGAAATAGAAAATTATGTTACTGTATATGGAAGTGCAGTTAAAGAAAAAAAAGTGGTTGCAATTAATACCAATACTACATATAGAGAAGTATTTGATTTATTAAATGGAAAAATAGAAATCCTTTTAAAAGTTATAGATGGAGGAAGTTTAAATGGTACTCCAATATATGATTTGGACTCTAAAATAAGTAATGATTCAAAAGGCTTACTATTTTTAAGTGATGTAGATTTACCATCAAATGAAACATATAACTGCATTAATTGTGCTAAATGCTTAAGAGTATGTCCAGAAGGATTAAGTCCTGTAAAACTTATGGAACTATCAAAAAGAAATGAAAAAGAAGAATTTATTAAATTTGGAGGAAAGAAGTGTATAGACTGTGGATTATGCAGTTTCATATGTCCTTCAAATATAGAAGTTTCACAAATAATAAAAACTTCAAAAGAATTTAATTAATAAGAATCTGAACAGGAGTGAAAAGTGTGGAAAATAGAAATCTTAAAGTATCACCAGCACCTTATATTAAAAAAGGGCTAGAGATTAATAAGATAATAATTGATTTTATTATAGCATTAATTCCAGCTATATTTGCAGGTATTTACTTTTATAAGGTAGATGCTGCTAAAATATTAATTACTACAATTTTAACTAGTATTATTGCAGAAGGGCTTTGGAATAAATATGTTAAGAAAACTTCATTTTTAACAGACTTAAGTCCAGTAGTATTAGGTATAATCTTAGGATTAATAATGCCAACATACGTTCCATTATGGATACCAATTATAGGATCAATTTTTGCAACTATTGTTGTAAAACAATTCTTTGGTGGATATGGACAAAACTTTATGAATCCAGCAGCAGCTACTAAGGCATTTTTAATAGCTTCATGGGCAGGGGTTATGGCAAAACCAGTAGCAGACGCAACTTCTGCAGCATCAGGTGCAACAGAAGTAACTGTATCATTAGTAGATAAAATTATAGGGCAAGCTTCAGGAAGTATAGGGGAAGTATCTATTTTGGCTTTATGTTTAGGTGGACTTTACTTAGCATTTAGAGGAAGAATTAGTTTAAGAGGGCCAATTACATTTATTTTATCAGCAATGGTTATGTATAATATTTTTGATAAAGAGTTATTATTACCAGGTGCATTTTTTGTTGCTGCAATCTTTATGACAACTGATTATGGAACAACCCCAATGACTAGAATAGGACAATACATATTTGGAATAATTGCAGGTATTTGTGCTTCAATTATTGCTGTAAAAGGATTTAATCCAGAAGGACCATATTACGCTATTATTATTATGAATTTATGTACTCCTTTAATTGAATATTTAACAACTAAAAAAATTAAGGTCAAGAAGGAGGCTTAAGTATATGAAAAGAAATTTTAAGCTAGGAGGAATCCTTCTAATAATAACTATGATTTCGGGTTTATTACTTGGATTTGCAAATGACTTAACTAAAGAAGCGATTTTAGAAAACTCTAAAATTAGTAAAGATGATTTAAATTATATAATGCCAGCAGCAGAAAAGATTCAAGATACAACAATTGAATTAGATGCAGAAAGTAGCATTAAAGAAGTATATGAAGCTGTTAGTGGAAATGATACTATAGGTTATGTTATGAAAGTAAATAAAAAAGGTTTCCATGGGCCTATTGATTTTGTTATTGGGATTTCTAAAGATGATAAAGTTACTGGGATGAAAGTTTTATCACATAATGAAACACCTGGTCTAGGTGCAAAAATAACAGAAGATAAGTTTACTGAAAGATTTAAAGATAAACCTGCAACTGATTATTTAGAAGCAGTAAAGATTACTCCTAATAAGGATAATGAAGTAGAAGCTATATCAGGAGCTACAACTTCAAGTAAAGCATCTGTAAGTGCAGTTAATGAAGCAATTACCTTCTATTTAGAAAAAATAAAAGGTGAAACAGTAGAGCACATGGAAGATACTGATGCAAATACAGGGGCTAGTTCAAATTAATATTAAATTAGGAGGAAGGCAATGAATAAGTTAATTGAAAGATTAAAAAATGGAATAATTACTGAAAATCCAATTTTTGTACAAGTTTTAGCTATGTGTCCAACTCTAGCTGTTACAACAAGTGCAGAAAATGCTTTAGGAATGGGATTAGCATCAACTGTAGTTTTAATATTTTCTAATATGATAATTTCAGCAATAAGAAAACTAGTTCCTGATGAAATAAGAATACCAGCGTATATAGTAGTTATAGCATCTTTTGTTACTATAATTGATATGCTTATGCAAGGATACTTACCAAGTCTTTATTCTTCACTTGGAATATTTATTCCTTTAATTGTTGTTAACTGTATAATATTAGGAAGAGCAGAAGCTTATGCTTCAAAGAATCAAATTTTACCATCTATATTTGATGCAATTGGAATGGGATTAGGATTTACAATAGCATTATTTTTAATAGGTACATTTAGAGAAATATTAGGTGCTGGACAATTTTTAGGAATTCAAGTTATTCCTGAAACTATAAAACCTGCTTCTATTATGATATTAGCACCAGGTGCCTTCTTTACTTTAGGTGGACTTATGGTAGTTTTAAATGCTTATAATATGAAAAAAGCGGTTAGAACTGGTGAAGAAGTTAAGCCTTTAGAACATAATTGCGGAAGTTGTTCTGGATGTGGAACTGGATCTTGTGGTACTACTTCAGGAATAGAAATAAAAGATACTAATAAAAACTAAGAGGGGTGGAACTGATGGAATTATTTATGATTTTTATAGCAGCAATGCTTGTAAATAACTTTGTACTTTCAAAATTCTTAGGAATTTGTTCATTCCTTGGAGTTTCAAAGAAAAAAGATGCAGCTATAGGAATAGGATTAGCTGTTACCTTTGTTATGACTTTAGCTTCAATTATGTCATGGCTTGTATATACTCAAATATTAGTTAGATTTGAGCTTGAATATTTAAAAACTATAGCAAATGTTTTAGTTATTGCAGCATTAGTTCAATTTGTAGAAATGGCTATTAAAAAATTATCACCTGCCCTTCATAAGGCTTTAGGAATATACTTACCGCTTATTACTACAAACTGTGCTGTTTTAGGAATGGCAACATTAAATATACAAGAAAGTTATAACTTTATAGAATCTGTGGTAAATGGATTAGGTGCTGCATCAGGATATATGTTATCAATAGTTTTACTATCATTCATTAGAGAAAGAATAGATAATAATGAAAATATACCTGTTGTTCTAAGAGGATTACCAATTACATTATTTACTGCTGCTTTAATGTCAATTGCCTTTTTAGGATTCCAAGGATTAATTCACTAGGGGAGGTATAGTATGAATATTTTATTTGCAACTTTAAGTTTAGGGCTTTTAGGGTTACTTTTTGGAGTGCTTTTAGGTTTTGCATCAAAAGCTTTTGAAGTTAAAGTAGATCCTAAAATACCAAAATTGAGAGAATGCCTTCCAGGAGCAAACTGTGGAGGATGTGGTTTTGCAGGTTGTGATGCTTATGCAGAAGCTGTAGTAATGGAAGGTGCAAAACCTAATTTATGCTCAGTAGGAGGAGCGAAAACAGCTGAAGATATTGGAGAAGTTTTAGGAATTAAAGTAGATGCTTCTGAAAAGATGACTGCTTTTGTTAAATGTAACGGTAATTGTGATTCGGCTAAAATTAAATATGATCTAGAAGGTGTTACTGATTGTTTAACTGCTTCACTTATGGTTAATGGTGGTTCAAAGGCATGTTCATATGGTTGCTTGGGACTAGGAAGTTGTGTTAGCGTTTGTGAATTTGGAGCTTTAGATATAGTTAATGGTATTGCTAAGGTTAATGTAGAAAAATGTACAAACTGTGGCGCATGTATTAATATTTGTCCAAAAGGACTTATTGAATCAGTACCTGCTTCTAAAAAGGTAAGAGTTGAGTGTAATAATACAGAAATTGGTAGACACGTTAAAGAAAATTGCTCATCTGCATGTATAGGATGTAAATTATGTGAGAGAAACTGTCCGAAGGATGCAGTTCATGTAGTAAATAATTTAGCAAAAGTCGATTATGATAAGTGTGTAAATTGTCAACTTTGTACTAAAAAGTGTCCTACAGGAGCAATAAAAAATATATTTTTAGCATAGAAAAAAGGTGCTATCGCACCAATGTAAAATGAATAATGAAAAATGTAAAATTAAAGATGAAACTCCTTGATGAGTTTTTAGAATAAATATATTTTACATTCTAAATTTTTAATTCGGAGCTGTTGAAACAGCTCCTTTATTTATTAAATATTCCTAACAAAGATAAGGAACTAACTCTGTGTTTTATCATCTCTCTATCTGTTGTGTATAGATTTAGTTTTTTCATCCTTTCAAAGTATTCTCCACCTGAAAAGGTATGTCGAAGGCTTTTTCCATTTTCCATATCTAAGGTTTCATTTGCAAAGGCAATAATATCCCCTATAGAAAGTTCTCTAGGTAACTCTAAAAGTTCTTCACCAAGAAGGTACTTTATTGCATTGTAACCTGCTAAAGCTCCTGTAGCCATAGCTTCAGTATGGCCCACAAAGAAGCCAGATTTTTCTCCAGCACAAAACATATTATTTAATCCTTTAATTTTCATGGTATTATCCCTAGGACTAGATGCTAAATATCTAATGGAGTTAGAGGTTCCACCTGATAAAGGGTCAATATATCTAGCATTTTCTAGACCTGGAATCTTACGAAGTTTTTCTATAGGATAATAGGAAGTCATAAGTTTTATATGGCCAGTGTCTAATAAAATAACATTTTCAGCAAATTCTTTTAAAGCATATTGTTGGCATACTTTTTGACTTAATTTATCTAAATTAATATCTTCATGAGGAATAGGAATACTTGCTACACCTTTAGTTGTAACTTCTTCTAATAATTTCTTAGATAATGATTCACGAGGTAATTCACATGAACCACTCATTGCGCCAGGTATACCATTATTTCTTTCTCCTATAATATCACTTATTCCAGCTTTTGCACTTAAGCTTTCTCTACCACCAAAAGTAGGGCACCTTAATATACACATCGAACATCCATTGCCATATCTATTACAATTTGTCATAGGACCAGTTGAACCAGTAGTTTCTATAAATACATCACCTTTAATAAAAGTTCCATTAGTTAATTTTATTTCTGTAATTGAATTATTATTTAAAGATACATTTATAGCTCTACTATTAAAGTGAATATTAATGCCAAGAGAAACAAGATATTTCCTTATTTTAGGCTCAGCCTTACCTATATCTGTTAGACTTGCATGATTATGTCCAGTAAAGTTAATATTTCTATGGAGGGCAAGGCTATCCATAATATCAATTATTTCATTAGCACCTAAATATGATAATTCTTCTGAAGCTGTAAATCTTCCGTTATTTCTCATAATTCCGCCAACATTTCCAACACCAAGTAACATATCTGTTCTTTCTATAACATGAACTTCCGCCTTCATTTTTCTTGCTTGTATGGCAGCTTGACATCCAGCAAAGCCGCCACCGATTATAATTACTTTCATTCTTAATACCTCAAATATTAGTATTTATAATAAAATATTCTAATACTTAAGATTTGCTACCATTACAACTTCTAATTTATAATAGGTATTATGTGATATACAGGTTCTTCATAAGGGTGAATAGCTTTTATTACGTTGATTACTTCTATAGCTAAATCTTTGTCACATCTAAACTCCATTTTCGCTTCTTTTTCAATACTTAACTCGTTTTCCTTACCTAGGTATGGATTAGAAGATTTCAAAGGTCTAAAATATCCAGTTACTTCAGTTATTGAAATGCAGTTATCATATTTTCCTATAATTAAGGCTCCTGTATTGTTAATTGCTTCTCTTAATTTATTAACATGACTAAATGGAACATATATTTCAAACTTAACTTTAGTATAATTCATAGAATTACCTCCTATTAATAACTATAATTTAATATTAGACTATTGCCATAAAATAGTAAACAAGATAAATGTCTAATGAGAATAAAAATTCAATTTTAAAAAGTAATAAAATTCCTTAAAAAAACTAATAATTTATTACAAAAGATAAAATAAATGAAAAATAATATCATAAAAATAAGTAAATTACTTAAAAACTAGGAAAGTTTAGACTAAATATATCTTTTGATGTTATTAAGCATAATATATTATTGAGAGAAATAAATTGATTTGGGGGATAAAAATGGGAACATTATTTTCAATTATTGGTATTATATTAAGTTTTGTTGCTGGTATTACCTTACTTAAAAGAACAATATTAAACAAGGGGTTTGTTATAAAAAAAGCTAAAGTTATAGGCTTTGAAGCATATACCTATTCAATACCTGGAATTGAGTGCAATACAGTACACAATACAAAGCTATATCCAATTATAGAAGTGGAAGATGAAAATAAGTATGTGAAAATTGCAATTTCAATATTTGAAAAGAAATGCAATTTAGAAAGTGGAGATGAAATAGAAGTTGTTTATCCTAAGGGAAGGTTAGAAAAGGTAAAAATATATAGTAGAGATAAAATATACAATTTTTATTATTTAGTGTTAATAATGGGATTATTAATAACAATATTGTCAATAAGAATAATTTAAATTATATATGTTCTTTATCTTAATATTTATTATTTAGCTATTGGGGCTGTTTTTAACAGCTCTTTTTTTGTCAATTTTTTTATTATTAATTCATAACTTAAAATAATGACTAATTGAGGAGAGATATAATGAAACTTACTATAAATCAAATAATTATAAGAATACTAATGGCATTAATTATAGGAGGTCTAATTGGGTATGAAAGGGAATTACAAAATAGAGCTGCAGGCCTTAGGACGCATATTTTAGTTTGTTTAGGAGCTACTATAATTTCTTTACTACAAATAGAAATGAGTAATAAAGCAATAGAAATTATATATTCAAATGAAAAATTATATGAAGTTATTAAAATAGATTATGGTAGACTTGGAGCTCAAGTAATTACTGGAGTAGGATTTATAGGAGCAGGTGCAATAATTCATAATAGAGGGAATATAAAAGGATTAACTACTGCAGCAACTTTGTGGGTAGTAGCATGTTTAGGTTTAACTATAGGAATGGGTGGATACTTTATTAGTATTTTTTCTACTATTATAATTTTCATAATATTAGTATTTTTAAAAAGGATAGAAGATAAATTTATTTCTAAAAATACAATGGAAAAAAT
Source organism: Clostridium sp. SGI.024 (assembly GCF_050315195.1). Taxonomy (NCBI): domain Bacteria; kingdom Bacillati; phylum Bacillota; class Clostridia; order Eubacteriales; family Clostridiaceae; genus Clostridium; species Clostridium sp. SGI.024. Next base: position 9,245 of record NZ_JBNPON010000026.1, read on the forward strand.
TAAATTAGAATATTTTAAAGAAGGAGAAATAGAAAGTGAAATAGAACAGTTTCTAGAAAGAAAAAAAATAAAAATTAAAAAAATAGAGTATAATTATAATAATGATAATGGAAATAAAGTTTATGCATTATATATTATAATAAAACCAAAAAAAGTTAGGATTGAAAAAGTATTAGAAGAATTAAAAGAAAAATTTAAAATAATTAAAGTAAGTATAATTAATAAATAAAATAAAGTTATTTGAATATCAAATTATTTTGAGATTAAATAATATATTTCGTTGAATTTTACATTACTTTAGATTATTATTTAATTAAGGTACAATTGAAAAAAGGATGGGATAATTCATTATGAAAAAAGACATAAGTGTAGTTAATGAACTGTTGGTAAAAATATTTAACGAAATACTTCAGATAGAAGAAAAGACATTAAAAAATGGACATTTTTCTGATTTATCTGTAAGAGAAATGCATACTATTGAAGCCATTGGAAGAAAAGAAAAGAGGATGATGAGTGAAGTTGCACAGGATTTAGGTATAACAGTTGGAACTTTAACTACATCTATAAATAGGCTTATAAAAAAAGAATATGTTGAAAGAAGTAGAATAGAAGAGGACAGACGAGTAGTTCTTGTTGAGCTAACTCAAAAGGGAAAAGTAGCACATAGATTGCATGAAAGGTTTCATAACGAAATGGTTACAACTATGATTGATGATCTTTCTGAAAGTGAAAAAGATATTTTAATAGGAGCATTAGGAAAATTAAATAATTATTTTAAAGAAAAATGTGAATCCATAAAATAATAAATATTAAATAGAAGTACAGGAGGATATTATGGTAAATACAAGTTTGGAAGTTGCAAAATATGCCACAAGGATGGCTGTTTCATCTAGAGAAGAAGAAGAGGAATTAAAAAATGAACTTAAGAAAAAAGGTATTTTCGTTACAGCAGTTAATATAGGCGGAAATATTAACGAGTCAACTTCCAAAATATTAGAAAGAGCTTTAGTAGCATCTAAGAGAAATGGTCTTATAAGAGAAGAGCATTTACATGAAGGTGGAGTTATAGGTGCTACTAGGGATGCTTTAATGCAAGTATGGAATAGAGCGAGTGGACAAAATGTTGGAGGTAAAATAGGTATTGCAAAACACGGGGAACATTTAAGTGTTTGTATATTTTTAAGTGTTGGACTTTTGCATTTAGATGAAGTAGTTATAGGTATAGGGCATAGAGCTATTCCTAATTAAAGGTAATTTTAGATAGTATAATATTAAAAGGCACTAGAGTGTCTTTTTTTTCTTTATATAATGATTTCTAACTGTTTATATATTTACAAAAAAAACTAATTGTGATATTATATGATAAATATAAAAATATCAATAAAATCTTAATAATAATAGTAAAGTATTATATTTTATATAATATTTATAGTAAATTATAAGCGTAGAATTGTAGGGATTAGGATTTTATTAAAGCTAAATATGTTTAGTTATATTAGGAGGATGGTAAAGATGGTAGGAAAAAAGAAAATTTCAATGGTATTATTATCGTTAATTGTAGCGAGTGCTTTTGTTGGCTGTAACGAAGGTGATAAAACATCTTCAACTAAAAAAACAGAATATAATATTGGAATTAGTCAATTAGTCCAACATCCAGCTTTAGATTCAGCAAGAGAAGGATTTATTGAAGGGTTAAAAGAAAAGGGATATGAAGAAGGGAAAAATATAAAAATTGACTATCAAAATGCTCAAGGAGATAATCCAACTTCTCAAACAATAGCACAAAAGTTTACATCAGAAAAGAAAGATTTAATTTTGGCTATTGCAACTACATCAGCACAAGCAGTATATAATTCAACTAAAGAAATACCAACAGTTTTTACTGCAGTTACTGATCCAGTTTCAGCTGGTATAGCTAAGGATTGGAAAAGTTCAGGAACTAATATGACAGGAGTTTCAGATATGGTGCCTATAGATAAGCAACTTGAATTATTGCTTAAACTTAAGCCTGAAATTAAAAATATAGGAGTAATTTATAACACTTCTGAAACCAATTCAGTAGTACAAGTTGAAGAATTAAAGAAGGAAGCTAGTAAATTAAATATAAGTGTTAAAGAAATTGGAATTACAAATGTAAATGAAATAAATCAAAATTTAAGTGCAGTTATCAAAGATATAGATGCATTATATACACCAACTGATAATACTGTAGCCTCTGCTTATGATTTAGTTGGACAAATTGCTGTAAAAAATAATGTAGCGATTTTAGGAGCAGAAGAAGCTATTGTATCTAAAGGTGGTTTATGTTCAATCGGAATAGATTATTTTAAACTTGGAAAAGAAACAGGATATAAAGCAGCTGAAATATTAGAGGGAAAGAAACCAGAGGAAATAGAAATTACTACATTAAGTGATATGACTATTGTAATAAATACTGATGTAGCTAATAAATTAAATATTAGCATTCCTAGTGATCTTAAAGAAAATGCAAAGGCTATAACTGGGGGCGTTAACTAATGGATTTAATAATAAATGTATTAGAACAAGGGTTACTTTTTGGAGTAGTTGCTATAGGGGTTTATATTACGTATAAGATTTTAGACTTTCCAGATCTTTCTGTAGATGGGACTTACCCATTAGGTGCAGCTATATGTGCAGCTTTGTTAGTTAAAGATGTAAATCCTTGGTTAGCAGTTTTGGTTGCCACTATAGGAGGAGCTTTAGCTGGATTAGTAACAGCACTTTTAAATGTAAAACTTAAAATAACTAATTTAATGTCTGGAATATTAGTTATGATAGGTTTATATTCAGTTAATTTAATGGTTATGGGGCAATCAAATATACCATTATTTAATACTAAAAATGTTTTTACTGGAAAATTTAATATAATTACAATTATTGTAGTGGTTTTAATAATAAAGATATCATTTGATTTCTTTTTAAAAACAAAGCTTGGTAATTTACTTATAGCAGTTGGAGATAATGAACAATTAGTCACCTCATTGGGAATAAATAAAAATAATATAAAGATACTTGGACTGATGATAAGTAATGGATTAGTTGCTTTAAGTGGTGCTTTAACAGCTCAATATCAAGGATTTTCAGATGCTAGCATGGGAACTGGAGTGGTTGTTATGGGTCTAGCAGCTGTTATTATAGGTGCTTCAATTTTTAAGAAAATGAGCTTTATGAAATATACAACTATTTCAATATTTGGAGCTATAATTTATAAATTAGCTATAGCATTAGCTTTAAAATTTGGTTTAAATCCAAATTATTTAAAGCTTATGACAGCAGTTATAGTTATCATAGCTTTAAGTTTAAATTCAGGAGTATTTAAATTTAAAGGGAAAAGAAGAAAAGCTAAAAGTACTGAAATAAAAAGAGAAGGCGGTGATGTTAATGCTAAAGATTCAAGCATTGCACAAAGTCTTTAATGAAAATACTATAAATGAAAACAAGGTATTTACAGATTTTTCTTTAGAAGTAAATGAAGGAGACTTCATTAGCATAATAGGATCTAATGGAGCTGGAAAATCAACATTACTAAATATTATATCAGGAAATATTCAATGCGATGAAGGTATAATTGAATTAAATGGCGAAGATGTTTCTTATAAGGATGAATATAAAAGATCGAAAATGATAGGTAGAGTCTTCCAAAATCCATCCTTAGGTGTAGCACCTAATATGACAATATTAGAAAATTTATCATTAGCAGACAATAAAGGAAAGAGGTTTGGTTTAAGTTCTGGAGTTAATAAAAAAAGAATTCCATATTATGAAGAACTTCTTAAGGAGCTAGATTTAGGACTTGAAGATAAGTTGTATAATAAAGTTAATTTATTGTCAGGAGGCCAAAGACAAGCTTTGAGTATGTTAATTGCGGTTATGTCTAAACCTAAATTATTATTATTAGATGAGCATACAGCAGCTTTAGATCCAAAAACTTCATTAAAAATAATGGAGATAACAGAAAAAATTGTAAAAGATACTAATATTACAACAATGATGGTAACTCATAATTTAAAGCAAGCAATAAAAACAGGTAATAGACTGATAATGATGCATAGAGGTAAAATATTAATAGATGTTAAAGGTAAAGAAAAGGAAGAATTGACAACAGAAAAATTAATGAATTTATTTAAAGATGCTAATATTAATGATGATTTAAGTGATAGAAGTTTATTAGCATAAAAGTATAACAAAGATTTATAGTTATTAGTAAATTAGACTATAAAAAAGGAACTGTGGTTTTCTACAGTTCTTTTTTAGTTTTGAAGAATTTATATTTTTTAAATCTGTAAATAACTTTATGTAAGTAGTAAAATTCATAGTATAGAAAATACATTTTTTTAGGTATATTTTATAAGATTTAATGGAAAAGTAATAGTAGATAAAAAAATAAAATAATAAATCTTTGTTATTTTAATAACAATATTTATTAAATAAATTAAGTTTTAAACTTATTATAAGAAGGAGTTAATATTATCAGAATAATTAAATTATTAAAAAAAATATAAAGATTCAAATTAAAAATTTAAATTACCTCAAAAATATAATAAAAATATACAAAATAATACTTAATTATTACTTTTGATTATCATTTTTATAAAATGAGAAAAAAATAGAAAAAATATGATAAAAATTTAACAAAAAAGATTGACAAAAATTAAACAATAAAATACAATAATATTGTCAGTAAGTTAAATAAATTTTAGTAATAAAATAAATTATTTAAAAATATAAATCGCATCATTTAGGAGGATATAAAATGGTTGTAACAAATGCACAAGAATTAACTCAAAGAATTAATAAATTAAGAGAGGCTCAAAGAATTTTTGCAACTTATACTCAAGAACAAGTTGATGAAATTTTTAGACAAGCAGCAATAGCAGCAAATGATAACAGAATCAAATTAGCTAAAATGGCAGTTGCAGAAACTGGAATGGGTATAGTGGAAGATAAAGTTATAAAGAACCATTTTGCAGCAGAATATATATATAATCAATATAAAGATATGAAAACTTGTGGAGTTTTAGAAGAAGATAAAACTTACGGAATTACTAAGGTTGCTGAACCAATAGGAGTTATAGCAGCAATAGTTCCAACAACAAATCCAACATCAACAGCAATATTTAAAACATTAATAGCTTTAAAAACTAGAAATGCAATTATAATTTCTCCACATCCAAGAGCAAAAAAAGCTACAATAGAAGCTGCTAAGATAGTTTTAGAAGCTGCAGTTAAAGCAGGAGCTCCAGAAGGAATTATAGGATGGATAGATGAACCATCAGTAGAATTATCTCAAAATGTTATGAGAGAATCAGATATAATATTAGCAACAGGTGGTCCAGCTATGGTTAAGGCTGCTTATTCATCAGGAAGACCAGCATTAGGAGTTGGAGCAGGTAATACACCAGCTATCATAGATGAAACTGCTCATATAAAAATGGCTGTAAACTCAATACTTCTTTCTAAAACTTTTGATAATGGAGTTATTTGTGCATCAGAACAATCATTAGTAGTATTAGAGCAAGTATATGATGAAGTTAAAAAAGAATTAAGTGAAAGAGGAGCTTATATTTTAAAGGGTGAAGAAGTAGATAAGGTAAGAAAAGTTATATTAAATGAAAAAGGTGGCTTAAATGCTAATATAGTTGGTCAATCAGCTTATAAAATTGCAGAAATGGCAGGAGTTAATGTCCCAGAATCAGCTAAGGTCTTAATAGGGGAAGTAGAATCAGTAGAATTAGAAGAGCCATTTTCACATGAAAAATTATCACCAATTTTAGCTATGTATAAAGTAAAATCTTATGAAGAAGCTTTAGAAAAAGCAGCGAGATTAATTGAATTAGGTGGTATGGGCCATACTTCAATTCTTTATACTGATCAAATTAAGTGTAGAGATAGAATATTACAATTTGGCGAAAAAATGAAAACAGCTAGAACTCTAATAAATATGCCAGCATCACAAGGAGCTATAGGAGATATATTTAACTTTAGATTAGCACCATCACTAACTCTTGGATGTGGATCATGGGGAGGAAACTCAGTTTCAGAAAATGTTGGACCTAAGCACTTAATTAACATCAAGAGTATAGCTGAAAGGAGAGAAAATATGCTTTGGTTTAGAGTTCCAGAAAAAGTTTACTTTAAATATGGTTGTTTACCTGTAGCTCTTGGAGAGTTAAAGGATATGGATAAAAAGAAAGCATTTATAGTAACTGATAAAGTACTATTTGATATGGGATATACTAATAAGGTAACAGAAGTTTTAGAAAACAATGGAATACAATTTAAAATATTCTCAGATGTAGAACCAGACCCAACACTTAGATGTGCAAAAGCTGGTGCTAAGGAAATGTTAGATTTCAATCCTGATGTAATAATAGCTTTAGGTGGTGGATCTGCAATGGATGCTGCTAAGATTATGTGGGTTATGTATGAACATCCAGAAGTTAACTTCCATGATTTAGCTATGACATTTATGGATATAAGAAAGAGAATATATAAATTCCCTACTATGGGTAATAAAGCTATGATGGTTTCAATAGCAACATCAGCAGGTACAGGTTCAGAAGTAACTCCATTTGCTGTTATTACAGATGAAACTACAGGAGTTAAATACCCTCTTGCAGATTATGAATTAACTCCAGATATGGCAATAGTAGATGCTGAACTTATGATGACATCTCCTAAAGGATTAACTGCTTGTGCAGGTTTAGATGTATTAGTTCACTCAATTGAAGCATATGTTTCAATAATGGCTTCAGAATATACAAATGGATTAGCTTTAGAAGCTATTAGATTAGTATTTAAATATTTACCAGATGCATATAATGAAGGAACAACTAATGTAAAAGCAAGAGAAAAAATGGCTCATGCATCATGTATGGCTGGTATGGCATTCTCAAATGCTTTCTTAGGAATTACTCATTCAATGGCTCATAAATTAGGAGCATTCCATCACTTACCACATGGTATGGCTAATTCATTATTAATGAATGAGGTTATAAGATTTAATGCTACAGATGCACCTACTAAGCAAGCAGCATTTGCTCAATATAAATATCCAAATGCAGCATGGAGATATGCAAGAATTGCTGATCATCTTGGCTTAGGCGGAAATAGTGAAGAAGAAAAAGTTGAATTATTAATAAAGGCTGTTAAAGAGTTACAAGCTAAATTAAATATGCCTAAGACAATAAAAGAAGCAGGAGTTTCAGAAAGCAAGTTCTATGCAAGTCTTGATGAAATGGTTGAGCAAGCATTTGATGATCAATGTACAGGTGCTAACCCAAGATATCCATTAATGAGTGAATTAAAAGAAATGTATATAAATGCTTATGAAGGATCTAAGGAAAAAGAAACTAAAAAAGCAACAAAAAAGAATAAATAGTTTATAGATATAAAAATAGGATACTAAATAGTGTCCTATTTTTTTGATTTTACAAGCATAGCAATAGCTTTTTTATGATATTATTTATATATGTATTTATAAAAATAAAAATTTACTTTATGGAGGAATAAATGAAAAAAAATCTATTATTAAGTATGGTGATTATAATTATAAGTGTAGTTATTACAGGATGTGGAGTAATTTCGAAAGAATTAAAAAGCAAAGATGAAAATAAGATTAAGGATACTATAGATTTAGTATTGTCATATGAAAAAGGATATGATGATACTATGAAAAAACATATTAGTGAGAAAAACTTTTATGTATGTAATTATCCAGAATTTTATTCTAAATATATTGGTGAAGTAGATATTAAAGATTATGGAAGTGAAATTATAAGCTTAAGAGAAGATCAAGGAAGGTATATAGTTTGTATGACATTAAATCTTAGAGCGGTATCATTAGAAGTACATGAACATGACGATGGTAGTATTCATGAGGAAGGAAGTGACGAGGCTATTGGAGAAGATGTTCCAATTGAAGTAATTTTAAGGGAAAGAAATGGCGAATTATATATAGAAGGTTTTACAGAGTATGAAAATCTTGAAAAAGCTAAGGAATTAAATGAAGGCTTTAAGTAAAAAACTATAGAAAGAGTGAATTTTATGAAACCATTAGCAGAAGCGATGAGACCTCAAAAGTTAGAGGATTTTATAGGTCAAAAAAACATACTTGGAAAAGGAAAGCCATTATATAATTTAATAATAAGTAAAAAAATTCCTAATTGTATTCTTTATGGACCACCTGGTACTGGAAAAACTACACTGGCAAATATAATGGCTAATTATAGCGACAGAAAATTTTATAAATTAAATGCCACAACTGCATCGGTTAAGGATATTCAAGAAATAACTGAAAGTCTAGATAGTTTACTTAATTATAATGGAGTAGTTATCTATATAGATGAACTTCAACACTTTAGTAAGAAACAACAACAAGCACTTTTAGAATTTATTGAAAATGGAAGAGTTACATTAATAGCAAGTACTACTGAAAATCCTTATTTTGCTATTCATAAAGCAATCTTAAGTAGATGTAATATATTTCAATTTCAATCTCTTAATATAGAAGAAATAATTGAAGGCTTAGAAAGAGCAATAAAAAGGTTAATAAATGAGGGAATAGAAGTAGAATATACTAAAGAGGCATTAAAATACATCTCAGAGATTTCTCAAGGTGATTATAGAAAGGCATATAATATATTAGAGCTTGCTATTAACTCTCAGTTAACTAAGGTTAAAAATATAAATGTGGAATATATAGAAGAATTAAATCAATCTCATATAAGAGCTGATGCAAGTGGAGATGAATATTATAATTTTTTAAGTGCACTTCAAAAGAGTATAAGGGGAAGCGATCCAGATGCTGCAGTTCATTATTTAGCAAGACTAATTAAGTCAGGAAACTTACAAGCTATAATAAGAAGAATTTCAGTAATTGCAGCAGAAGATATAGGTCTTGCTCATCCTAATGCATTAACTGTAATAAATTCTGGAGTTGAACTAGCTCTAAAGGTTGGTCTTCCAGAGGCTTCATTGATATTATCTGAATTAGTAATTTACTTAGCAACATTACCTAAGTCCAACAGTTCTTATATAGCAATATCTAAGGCAATGGAAGATTTAGAAAATAAAAATATAGGAGATGTTCCAAAACATTTAAAGGATGCTCATTATTCTGGAGCAAAAAGCTTAGGGGTAGGAGGATATAAATATCCTCATGATTATGAAAATAATTATGTAAATCAAAAATATTTACCAGATAATTTACAAGGAATAAAATATTATAATCCACAAAATAATAAATATGAAAATAGTATAAAAAATTACTGGGATAATATAAAAAAATAATATCATAGGATAAGTAAAATATTTATCATTTAAAGCAAATTAGAAAGCAGTGTTATTATTGACAAGAATTAAGGTGTTTGATAATATATATGAAGTAAATACAAGTAAAATGGTCAACATTAAAAGGGGGAAGAATAATGAAACTTTCTACTAAAGGAAGGTACGGGGTCAAGGCTATGGTAGACCTTGCTATGCACTATGGAGATACCCCTGTTTCAATAAAAACAATCTCTCAAAGACAAAATATATCTGAATATTATTTAGAACAATTATTTTCACCTTTAAGGAGAGCAAAACTTATAAAAAGTATAAGAGGAGCTCAAGGGGGATATGTTTTAAATAGTGCACCCAAAGATATAACAGTAGCAGATATTATGTATGTTCTTGAAGGACCTGTAGAAATAGCTCAGTGCATTGAAGGAACTGAATGTGATAATATAGATTTTTGTGCTACTAGATTGTTATGGGAAAAAATTAAAAACAGCATTGATGAAGTAATGGAAAGTATAACACTTCAAGATATAGTTGATGATTATAATAGATTAAAACAGGAAAGTGAATCTATTAAGTTTTTAAAGAGGAGCGAGTAAAGATGAAAAACGTGTATATGGACTATGCAGCAACTACTTATGTTAAACCAGAAGTTTTAGAAGAAATGATGCCTTTTTTTACAGAAAAGTATGGTAATCCATCGTCTTTCTATGGTATTTCCAGAGAAACTAAAATGGCTATAGACAAAGCTAGAAACAGAGTTGCTAAAGCTTTAAATTGTGATTTAAATGAAGTTTATTTTACTGGTGGTGGTTCAGAAGCAGATAACTGGGCAATTAAAGGAATTGCTTCAGCTCATAGAAAAAAAGGAAATCATATAATAACTACTAAAATCGAACACCATGCTGTTCTTCATACTTGTGAATATTTAGAAAAACAAGGCTTTGAAGTAACTTACTTAAATGTTGATAAAGAGGGCTTTATAGATTTAGAAGAACTAAAAAATGCCATAACAGATAAGACTATATTAGTATCAATTATGTTTGCAAATAATGAAATTGGAACTATTCAGCCTATAAAGGAAATAGGAAAGATTTGTAGAGAAAGAAAGGTTTTTTTCCATACAGATGCAGTTCAAGTAGTAGGAAATATACCGATAGATGTTAAAGAAATGAATATAGATTTATTATCTTTAGCAGGACATAAAATATATGGACCTAAAGGAATTGGTGCTCTTTATATAAGAAAAGGAGTAAGAATTGATAACTTAATTCATGGTGGTGGTCAAGAGAGAGCAAGAAGAGCTGGAACTGAAAACACACCATCAGTAGTAGGTCTTGGAAAAGCCATTGAACTTGCTACAGAAAATTTAGAAGAACACAATAAAAAATTAGTTGTTCTTAGAGATAAATTAATAGATGGATTATTAAAGGTACCTCATACTAGACTAAATGGTCCTAGAGGAGACAAGAGATTACCAGGTAATGTTAATATAACCTTTGAATTTATTGAAGGGGAATCTATTCTTTTATCATTAGACTTTGAAGGAGTATGTGCTTCAAGTGGTAGTGCTTGTACTTCTGGATCCTTAGATCCATCTCATGTTTTATTAGCAATAGGGCTACCTCATGAACTAGCACATGGATCATTAAGATTAACATTAGGTGATGGTTCTACAGAAGAAGATGTTGATTATGTCTTAGATGTAGTACCACCTATTATAGAAAGATTAAGAAATATGTCACCTTTATGGGAAGACTTTATTAAGAAGGGAGAAAAATACTATGATGTACAGCGATAAGGTAATGGATCATTTTAGAAATCCAAGAAATGTGGGAGAAATTGAAAATGCAAGTGGTGTTGGAGAAGTTGGAAATGCCAAATGCGGAGATATAATGAAGGTTTATTTAAAAATAGAAGACAATATAATAAAAGATGCTAAATTTAAAACCTTCGGTTGTGGTTCTGCCATTGCATCTTCATCAATGGCAACAGAACTAATAATAGGTAAAACAGTAGAAGAAGCTTGGGAATTATCAAATAAGGCAGTTGCAGAAGCTTTAGATGGACTTCCACCTGTAAAAATGCACTGTTCTGTTTTAGCTGAAGAAGCAATACATAAAGCAATAAATGATTATAGAAAAAATGCAGGATTAGAGCTTTGGGATTTCGAAGAACATGATGACATTCACGATCATGTACATGGAGATGAGTAGAGATTAATATGAAAAAGAAAGTTGTTATAGGTATGAGTGGCGGAGTTGATAGCTCTGTTGCTGCCTATCTTTTAAAAGAACAAGGTTATGATGTAATAGGCGTAACTATGAAACACTTTGATGATGAAGATGAAGATTATGTTGAAAGAGAAGGTGGATGTTGTTCACTTTCATCAGTAGAGGACGCTAGAAGGGTTGCTGATAAAATAGGAATTCCTTTTTATGTTCTTAACTTTAAGGAATCTTTTAAAGAAAAAGTAATTGATTATTTTGTTCAAGAGTATATTGAAGGCAAAACACCTAACCCATGTATAGCTTGTAATAAACATATAAAGTTTGATGAATTCTTAAGAAGAGCCAAAGGTATTGGAGCAGATTATGTTGCTACAGGACATTATGCTAAAATTGACAAAAATGATGATGGTAGATATCTTTTAATTAAGGCTGATGATGATAGAAAAGATCAAACTTATGCACTATATAATTTTACTCAAGAACAATTAAGTGAGACTTTAATGCCTTGTGGAGATTACACAAAGGATAAAATAAGAGAAATAGCAAAAGAAATTGGTTTAGCAGTTCATAATAAGAAAGATAGTGAAGAAATATGTTTTATACCAGATAATAATCATGGTAAATTCATTACACTAGTTAGGCCTAATGAAGTAAATGAAGGAAATTTCGTTGATAAGAATGGAAATATATTAGGAAAACATAAGGGGATAGTATATTACACCATAGGTCAAAGAAAAGGATTAGGTATAGCCTTAGGAAGACCAGTTTTTGTTACAGATATAAATCCTAATACTAATGAAGTTGTCCTTGGACCAGAAGAAGATATTTTTAAGACAGATTTAGTTGCAAAGGATATTAATTTTATTCCTTTTGATAAACTTGAAAAAGAAATGACAGTTCAAGCTAAAGTAAGATATTCAGCAAAGCCTTGTGAAGCTATAATATATCCTTTAGAGGATGGTAAAATTAAGGTTTCATTTAAGGATAAGCAAAGAGCCATAACTAAAGGACAATCAGTTGTTTTTTATGATGGAAACATCGTAGTTGGTGGTGGAATAATAGAAAAAATAATATAAAAATAGAAATTCCTATATTTAATTATATAGGAATTTTTTTTTGCTTTTTGGAAAAAATAAGGCTATGGTTTATAGAAGGGTGTGATAATATCTTGTTAAAAACAAAGGATTTTTATTTACTGAAGGTTTTTGATTTTAGGGGGAAGTATCTAGGAATTATAGATGATATATATATAGATTTTCACAATGGAAAAATAAAAGGGTTTTTAGTTTCTAATTACTTACTTTTTAGTAAAAGGAATTTTATTAAGGTAGAAGATATTATTTATATAGAAGATGTGATGATTATTAAAGCATTAAATAGGAAAGAAGGGATATCCTTTAGAAGTATTAAGGATATGGATGTTAAAGATAAAAATAATATTATTAAAGGCATACTAGAAGACTTAGTTATAGATAAAAGAGACTTATCTATAAAGGGGTTAGTTATAAGCTCGGGAATATTTGATAGAATAATAAAAGGAAAGGAAATATTACTTTTAAAGGAATGTATATTAGGGGAAGACTTTATTTTATATTATGGACTTGATAAAGTGATATTTAAAAGTATTCCAAGAAAGAGGAAAACATGCTAATTAATAATAAAATGAAAAAAAAGATTTATTATGGTTTATTAATATTATTTTTAATTTTTATTATAATATTATATTTAAAAGTGAAAACATTACAGAGTATAGTTAATATAATATTGATAAGTTTTATATTTGCATATACTTTAAAACCTTTACGAAATATATTGTGTGAAAAGATTAAGATAAAGAAAAAAACAGCTTCAATAGTTATAACCCTAAGTATTATTTTTTCTATATCAGTATTTATTTATATATTGATCCCCTCAATACTAAAAGAAAGTTATAATTTAGGAAATATATTGGATAATATTGATGTTTACATAGAAACTCTAGCTAAAAAACTGAACATTAACAATACGTCTTTTTTTGATAGCATATATAGAAGAATAAATGATGAAACTAATTTGTTTTTAAGAAATTTCTCTAATTCTTTTGTGTATAACTTAATATCTTCTTTAGAAAGCATTATTTCTTTAGCCATAGTTCCTATAGTAACATATTATTTCTTAGTAGATGGAGAATTAATATTTAATAAGCTATTATTAATACTCCCAACTGAAAAAAGAGTTATAGCTAAAAAGGTTATAAATCATATTGATAAGGTTTTATCTAGATATATAATTAGCCAACTACTATTATCACTAATTATTGGTGTCTTAACAACTATAGCACTTTTTATTTTAAATGTTAAATTTTCTATATTACTAGGTGTGTTTAATGGAGTATTAAATATAGTTCCTTATTTTGGACCTATAATTGGAGGTTTACCAGCTGTTTTTATAGCACTTATGGAATCTCCAAATAAAGCCTTATGGACATTAATAATTATATTCATTATCCAACAGATAGAGGGTAATATATTGTCTCCTAAAATAACAGGAGATAGTACTGACATGCATCCAATTATAATTATAATACTACTCTTGATTGGTGATAAATTAGGAGGATTTATAGGAATGATATTAATAGTGCCTTTAGGAGTTATTATAAAAGTAATTTATGAGGATATTAATGATTATTTGTTCTAAAATAAAATAATTGACATATTTTAATAAATAAACTATAATTTCATTGAAATATATGAAAAATTAATATTTAGCGTTGAAGAGAATGAGTAAATATACCCTATGTATTCAGAGAAGAAGTGGTTGGTGAAAACTTCTTACATAATATATTGAAGCTATCTTGGAGCTATATTTATCTAAGCGATGCATTTTATGCATAATTAGGGTGGTACCGCGGAATATATGTTTTCGTCCCTTTCTTTATAGGGATGGAAACTTTTTTTATTATACAAAGCTTATAAATGGAGGTAAAAATTATGAAATTCATTGGAACTAATGAGCTTAGAGAAGCTTATTTAAAATTTTTTGAATCAAAAGAGCACTTAAGATTAGAGAGTTTTCCTCTAGTGCCTAAAAATGATAAATCATTATTATTAATAAATGCAGGTATGGCACCTCTTAAGCCATATTTTACGGGATTACAAGAACCACCAAGAAAAAGAATTACAACTTGTCAAAAGTGTATTAGAACTGGTGACATTGAAAATGTAGGTAAAACATCAAGACATGGTACTTTTTTTGAAATGCTTGGTAATTTTTCTTTTGGAGATTATTTTAAAGAAGAAATAATTCCTTGGGCATGGGAGTTTATTACTGAAACTTTACAAATTCCAAAGGATAAATTATATGTAACTATTTATTTGGATGATGATGAAGCCTTTGATATATGGTGCAAAAAAACTGATGTAGATCCGAAAAGAATATTTAGATTAGGTAAAGATGATAACTTCTGGGAAATAGGTGTTGGACCTTGTGGACCATGTACTGAAATTCACTTTGATAGAGGAGAAGGAGTTATCACAAATGTTGATGATTTTATAAAAGCTTCTGATGAAGACAGAATAGTTGAATTCTGGAATTTAGTATTTACTCAGTTTGATAAAGATGAAGAAGGAAACTATAATAAATTATCAAACCCTAATATTGATACAGGAATGGGACTTGAAAGAATTGCTACAATTATGCAAGGTGTAGATAATATATTCGAAATAGATACCGTTAAAAATATCTTAAATAAGGTTTCAGAACTTTCTGGAGTAAAATATGGAGAAAACCCTCAAAAGGATATATCTTTAAGAATAATTACAGATCATGTTAAATCTGTAACTATGCTTATTTCAGATGGAGTTCAGCCAAGTAATGAAGGAAGAGGATATGTTCTTAGAAGGCTTTTAAGAAGAGCAGCTAGACATGGAAGGTTACTTGGAATTAAAGGCTTATTCTTAACTGAAATAGTTGAATCTGTAGTTGAAAATTATGGAACTGCTTATCCAAATCTTAAAGAAAATAAAGAGTATATTGAAAAGATCGTTTCTTTAGAAGAAGAAAGATTTAATGAAACTATAGATTCGGGAATGGTTATATTAAATGATTATATTCAAGAAATGGAAGCTGCAAAGGAAAAAATATTAAAAGGAGAAAAGGCCTTTAAATTATATGATACTTATGGATTCCCAATTGAATTAACTGAAGAAATATTAGAAGAAAAAGGCATGCAGGTTGATCATGATTCTTTCAAAAAAGAAATGGAAGAACAAAGACAAAGAGCTAGAAATGCTAGAGGAGAATCTTCTTATATGGGAAGTGATGAAAGCCCAATAAATAAGATAGAAGCTTCAATAAATACTGAATTTATAGGGTATTCTAATATTGAAGTGAATTCAAAGATTATTGTTTTAGCAAATGATAATGATTTTGTAAATGAATTATCAAAAGGTGATAAAGGTTATATAGTAACTGAAAAGACACCTTTCTATGCTGAAATGGGTGGTCAAGTAGGAGATAAAGGTACTATTAAGACTGCTAGTGGGGAAGCATATGTATATGACACTAAGAAAAATGTTGGTGGAAAAACTATACATTATGTAAAAGTTACTGAAGGAAATATAAAAATAAATGAAGATGCAAACCTTAAAATAGATATATTAAGAAGAAGTAATATTGCAAAAAATCATACTGCAACACATATGTTACACGAAGCTTTAAAGCAAATAGTAGGTAAACATGTAAATCAAGCTGGTTCATATGTAGATGATGAAAGATTAAGATTTGACTTTGCACACTTTAAAGCATTATCAGAAGAAGAAATACAAAAAATAGAAGATCTAGTTAATATTAAAATCATGGAAGTATTTAATGTTAATACTGATTTAATGACTTTAGATGAAGCAAGAAATTCAGGAGCTATGGCTTTATTTGATGATAAATATGGCGATAAAGTTAGAGTTGTTAGTGTAGGAGAATTCTCAAAGGAACTTTGTGGAGGTACGCACGTTCATAATTCTGGAGAAATAGGATTATTCAAAATAATATCTGAAGCAGGTGTAGCAGCAGGAGTTAGAAGAATAGAAGCTGTAACTGGTATTAATGCAATAAAATATATGGAAGAAAAGCAAAGATTATTAAAAGAAGCATGTAGTGTTCTTAAGTGTAGTGAAAAAGATGTAATTAAGAAGATAGCATCTCAAGGATCAGAAATTAAAGAGAAAGAAAAAGAAATACTAGAACTTAAGAATAAATTAGCATCAGGAGTAGAAGATGAAATTATAGCTTCTGTAAAGGAAGTTAAAGGAGTAAAGGTTGCTGTATATGAAGTGGCAGATATAGATGGAAATTCCTTAAGAGATCTTGCTGATAAGGTTAGAAATAAACTTTCAAGCGGAGTAGTTGTGCTATTTAGTAATGTAGGTGGAAAAGTAAACTTAATAGCAATGTCAACAAAAGATGTTTTAGACAAAGGTATACATTGTGGTAAGATAATTAAAGAAGTAGCAGCTGTAGTTGGCGGCGGAGGAGGAGGAAGACCAGATATGGCTCAAGCTGGTGGAAAGAATCCTGAAAATATAAATAGTGCAATAGAAAAAACTTATTCTGTAATAGAATCTTTGGTAAAATAGTGTACTTTTAAGAAAATATAGTTTATAATATATTTAATAGATATAAAGGTTGAATATAATTTCAAATAAATGATATACTATTATTAGAAGAAATTAACTAAATATAAGTAAGGGGGTGGGCTGCAATTAGCAGCAGTTATATGAATAATAACTTAGATGCAACAATGCAATTTAACTTAAACATCAACAAAGGTGATTTAACAAAATCAATATTAACAGATGTTTATAATGCATTACAAGAGAAAGGTTATAATCCAGTTAACCAACTAGTTGGATATCTCATTTCAGGAGACCCTTCTTACATTACAAGCTACAACGGAGCAAGAGCTTTACTAAGAAAACTTGAAAGAGATGAAATTCTTGAGGAAGTTATAAAATCTTATTTAGAAATAAAATAAAGAGTGCCCGTTTATTCGGGCACTCTTTAATTTTTAAGGAGTAATACATGAGAATATTAGGTTTAGATATTGGATCAAAAACTATTGGAGTTGCAATAAGTGATCCATTAGGATGGACTGCTCAAGGAATATCTACAATTAGAAGAACTAAGAAAGAAAGTGACCTTGAAGAAGTAAAAAAAATATGTAAAGAGTATTCTGTTGAGACTATAGTTATAGGATTACCTAAGAATATGAATGGAAGTATTGGAGAGTCAGGAGAAAGAGTTCTTGAATTTTCAAATCAAATAAAAGAATATACTGGTTTAAAAGTTGAAATGTGGGATGAAAGATTAACCACAGTTGCAGCTCATAAAGCTATGCTAGAGGCGGATTTATCAAGGAATAAAAGAAAAAAAAAAGTAGATAAAATAGCTGCTACTTATATCCTTCAAGGATATTTAGATAGATTAAGTATGAAATAATACTTAAATATCAATTGAAAATTATTATTGACAACTGTTAAGGTGAAAATTACAATTATAAAAAAAGGAGATTTTTATGAATAAAGATTTAAAACAATTAGAATTATATGATGAAGATGGCAATTTAGTTAAATTAAATGTTGTAGCATTTTTTGATATGGTAAATCCAGATACAGAAGAAAAAAGTGAATATGTTATAGTATATGATGATAATTATACTGAAGAAGATATATTTGCATTAAAAGTAGGAGTAGATGAAGACGGAGATGATTTATTAATTCCTATTGATGATGAAGTGGAACTTGCTGCAGTTCAAGAAGCATATGATACTATTTTTTCAGACGAAGAGTAGTTTTTGAAATATATTAAAAATAATGTAAAAGGGGGTATGTTGTCTGTGGAACATTCAAACACTATAGATTTTAATGTTTTAAAGGAAGATTTAAAGCAAAAGGGATATAAACTAACTCCTCAAAGAAGAGCTATTGTAGATACTATAATAGATAAAGAAGGCGAGCACTTAACAGCAGAGGAAATATACGATGAAGTAAAGAAAAATTGCCCTGAAATAGGTCTTGCAACTGTATATAGAACTATAATTTTATTAGAAGAGTTGGGAGTTGTATGTAAACTTGACTTAGATGATGGATGTAGTAGATATGAATTAGCTCGTAAAAATGAGGGGCATAGACATCATCACTTAGTATGTAATGAATGTAAAAGTGTAATTGAAGTTCAAGATGATCTTTTAGATGAACTTGAAGAAGAAGTTGAAAGGTCTTATGGATTTAAAATAATAGACCATAGTGTTAAATTCTTTGGTATTTGTAGAAAGTGTCAAAGTAAAATGGAAGAAAATAAAAAATAGTGGATGAAGAGATAGCTTGCAATAAGATATCTTTAAGTTACATAATTTAGGAAGAAGGAGGGGACATATTGAAAAACGAAAAGGCAAAAGTTAGAATTATTCCTTTAGGTGGAATTAACGAAATAGGCAAGAATATAACTGTTATAGAATATAAAGAAGATATAATAGTTATAGATTGTGGACTTAAATTTCCAGATGAAGATATGTTCGGTATTGATTTAGTAATACCAGATATAAGTTATTTATTAAAAAATAAAGATAAGATAAGAGGGATATTTTTAACACACGGTCATGAAGACCATATAGGGGCACTACCATATGTATTAAGACAATTAAACGTGCCAGTATATGGAACAAAATTAACTCTTGGGATTGTTGAAACAAAGCTAAAGGAACACGGATTATTAAGTTCAACAGAACTTATAAGAGTAAAACCAAGAGATGTTATTAAATTGAATTCAGTTTCTGTAGAGTTTATTAAAACTAATCACTCCATAGCTGATTCAGTTGCAATTGCAATACACACTCCATTAGGAGTTGTATTACACACAGGAGATTTCAAAATAGATTATACTCCTATAGATGGAGAACCTATGGACTTTGGAAGATTCGCAGAAATAGGTAAAAGAGGAGTATTAGCCATGATGGCAGATTCAACTAATGTTGAAAAGCCAGGATATACTATGTCAGAAAAAGTTGTAGGAGAAAGTTTTGCAAAATTATTTTCTAAAGCAAAGGGAAGAATTATAATAGCTACTTTTGCTTCCAATGTCCACAGAATACAACAAATAATAGATGCAGCACGCTTATATGATAGAAAGGTGGCTGTATCAGGAAGAAGTATGGAAAATATAGTGACTGTAGCTACTGAACTTGGATATTTAGAATTTGAAAAAGATATACTAGTAAGTATAGATCAAATTAATAAATATCCTAATGAAAAAGTTGTTATAATAACTACAGGAAGCCAAGGGGAACCAATGTCAGCACTTACAAGAATGGCAAACTCTGAACACAGAAAGGTTAATATAGTTGAAGGAGATACAGTTATTATTTCTGCAACACCAATACCTGGTAATGAAAAGTTGGTTTCAAGAGTTATAAATCAATTATTCCAAAAAGGAGCAGAAGTTATATACAAGTCATTAGCAGAAATACACGTTTCTGGCCATGCTTGTCAAGAAGAATTAAAACTTATGCAAAGTTTAGTAAGACCTAAGTTCTTTATTCCAGTTCATGGTGAATATAGACACTTAAAGCAACATGGTGAACTAGCAGTAGCTTTAGGATTGCCAGAAGAAAATATATTAATACCTGAAAATGGTGGAGTAATAGAAGTTAATAGAAATTCTATAAGAAAAAATGGCACAGTAAATGCTGGTCAAGTTTTTGTTGATGGATTAGGTGTAGGTGATGTTGGAAATATAGTATTAAGAGATAGAAAACATTTATCTCAAGATGGTATATTGACAGTAGTCGTAACATTATCAAAGGAAAATAATTCAATAATAGCAGGACCAGATATAATTTCTAGAGGCTTTGTATATGTGAGAGAGTCAGAAGGTTTGATGGACGAGGCTAAAGATATTGTTAGAGATGTTTTAAGAGAATGTGAAGAAAGTAATATAACAGACTGGGCTAGTTTAAAGTCTAAAGTAAGAGATGAGCTAAGATCTTATCTTTATGAAAAAACTAAGAGAAAACCTATGATATTACCAATTATAATGGAAATATAATCTAGAGGTTGACATTTCTTAATAATAACCTTAGAATAAGTATAGTTTAAATAATTTTTTTGAAAATTGGATACTTGCGTATCCAATTTTATTTTGGAAAAAATAATTTATAGGTTTACATTATATAAAAAACATAGCGGAGGAAAATAAATGAATTTAATTAGTAGAGACGATATTAGAAATATTGCTATTATAGCTCACGTTGACCATGGTAAGACAACCTTAGTTGATGCCTTATTTAAGGAAAGTCATGTTTTTAGAAGCAATGAAAAAGTTGAAGAAAGAGTTATGGACTCAAATGACTTAGAAAAAGAAAGAGGAATTACAATTCTTTCTAAAAATACAGCAATAACATATAATGGAGTAAAAATTAATGTTGTAGATACTCCAGGGCATGCTGATTTCGGTGGAGAAGTTGAACGTGTTCTTAAAATGGTTGATTCAGTATTATTAGTAGTAGACTCTTATGAAGGACCAATGCCACAAACAAAATTTGTGTTAAAGAAGGCTTTAGAATTAGGATTAAAACCAATAGTAGTTATAAATAAAATAGACAAACCAAATGCAAGACCAGAAGAAGTAATAGATGAAGTATTTGAATTATTTATTGAACTTGGAGCAAATGATGAACAATTAGATTTCAAAATAATTTATGCTTCTGCAAGAGAAGGATTTGCAAGATATAATGTTGAAGATACAAATGAAAATATGGCACCACTATTTGAGACAATACTAGAAAATGTTGAACCTCCAAAAGGGGATATAGAGGGACCATTACAAATGCTTGTAACTACTTTAGATACAAGCGAATATGTAGGAAGAATAGCAATTGGTAAAATACACAGAGGAACAGTAAAGAAAAACCAACAAGTTGCTTTAGTAAGAAAAGATGGAAGTACAAGTAATTATAGAGTATCCAGCATATTTACATATAACGGACTAAATAGAGAAGATGTACAAGAAGCATCTTTAGGGGACATAATTGCTTTAAGTGGTATTCCAGATTGTAATATTGGAGAAACTATTGCTGATGCTACAAATCCTGAAGCATTACCATTTGTAGAAATTGACGAGCCAACATTAAGTATGAATTTCATGGTAAATGATTCTCCTTTTGCTGGAAAAGAAGGTGAATTTGTTACTTCAAGACATTTAAGAGATAGATTATTAAAGGAATTAGAAACAAATGTAAGTTTGAGAGTAAATGAAATTTCATCAGATTGCTTTGAAGTTTCAGGTAGAGGTGAACTACATTTATCTATACTAATTGAAACTATGAGAAGAGAAGGATATGAATTCCAAGTTTCAAAAGCAAATGTTATATTCAGAGAAGAAAATGGTAAGAAGTTAGAGCCTATGGAATATTTAACTATAGATGTTCCAGAAGAATTTATGGGACCTGTTATGGAAAAGTTAGGACCAAGAAAAGCTGAAATGGTAAATATGACTTCTGCTGTTAATGGATATACTAGACTTGAGTTTATTGTACCTGCAAGAGGATTAATAGGATTTAGAAATGAATTTATGACTGATACAAAGGGAAATGGAATAATGAACCATGTATTCCATGGATATGATAAGTTTAAAGGAGAAATTCCAGGAAGAAGCAGAGGATCAATATGTTCATTTGAAGATGGAGATGCTATAACTTATGGCTTATTCAATGCTCAAGAAAGAGGTACCTTATTTATAGGAGCAGGAATTCCAGTATATCAAGGTATGATAGTAGGAGAGTGTTCAAGAGCAGAGGATATAGATATAAATATATGTAAAGGTAAAAAACTTACTAATACAAGAGCATCAGGTTCTGATGATGCTTTAAAACTAACTCCACCAAGACAAATGACATTAGAACAATGTCTAGAATTTATTAATGCAGATGAATTAGTTGAAGTTACACCAGAAAATATTAGAATGAGAAAAAGAGTATTAGACTCAGCTGAAAGAAGAAGAATTGCAAGCAGAAGCAAAAAATAGATAAAATTCTTTATAAGTTAAAAAAAAAGTATTATAATAAGGTAAATAGTCTAAACAGGCTATTTACTTTCTATGTAGGGGGTTTTTATGAGAAAACTAGGTTTAAAAATAATTCCCATAATAATAATTTTAGTTATATTTATAAGCTTTTTATTAACTTTTGCCATTATAATTAATAAGCCTTTAAAGAATGATTCGAACATAGTAATAAGAGTTAATGAAGGAGATAGTTTTTATAGTATTATAAATTCTTTATCTGAAGAAGGAAAGATTAAAGGAGTACCATTTATAAAACTATATGTTAAGGTTTTAGGTAAAAATATAGATATTAAGCAAGGGGAATATGTAATAGATAAAAGTGTTTCTTTAGATGAGTTAATAGAAACATTAACTAATGAGTCTTCAATAAATATTGTTAAGTTTACTATTCCTGAAGGATATACAATAGAAGACATAGCAGAAAAACTTGAAAGAGAAGGTATTTGTAGTAAGAATGATTTTCTTTTAGCAATTAAAGAATATGAGTTACCAAGTTATGTTAAGATTGATAGTAGCAAGAAATATAACTTAGAAGGATATTTATTTCCTGATACATATTTATTAAAAGTTGGAGAAAAACCTAAAGAAATATTAACTAAAATGGTTTCAAGATTTGAAGAAATGTTAAAAAAAGCTAGTGAAGATACTAATACGAAAATTAATTCAGATGATATCGAAACTGTTGTTACTATAGCTTCGGTTATAGAAAAGGAAGCAAGAGTAGATAGTGAAAGACCTTTAATTTCATCTGTAATAGTTAATAGATTAAATGATGGTATGAGGCTGCAAATAGATGCAACAGTTATTTATGCTTTAGGTGAACATGTAGAAACAGTTTTAGAAAAACATTTAGAAGTAGATTCTCCATACAATACATATATAAACTATGGTTTACCTATAGGACCTATATCTAATCCAGGTTTAGAATCAATTAAAGCAGCATTAAAACCAGAAAAGACAAATTATTTATTTTATGTACTTCAAGATGAACAAACTCATTATTTTACTAATAGTGATGTTGACTTTATGAATAAATTAGAGGAACTTGGATATTAATTTATTAACTTAGTATTTGGAGGATTAGCATGAGTGGAATAACTTATGATTATATGGAAGAATATATTAGGAATTTAATTCCTGAAGGAACTGATAAGTTTAAGGAATTAGAAGACTTTGCAAAGGAAAATAAGGTTCCTATTGCACAAAAAGAAACTGCAAAATTTTTAGAGTTTATAGTTAGTATGAAAAAACCATTAAGAATACTAGAGCTTGGTACAGCAATTGGGTATTCAGCTATATTAATGTGTGAGGCAACAGGAAATAAAGCAAGTATTACAACTGTTGAACGAGATGAAAATATGATAACATATGCTAGAGAAAACTTTAAAAAATATAAATTAGAAGATAAAATAGAAATCATAGAAGGGGATTGCCTTGAAGTTCTAGAAAATTTACATGGGAAATATGATTTAATTTTTATGGATGCTGGTAAGGGGCATTATAATCATTTTTTGCCTAATTGTCTTAGGTTATTAGATGAAGAGGGCATTATTGTTGCAGATAATGTTCTTTTTAGAGGAATGGTTGCATGTGATGACTTAATAAAGAGGAGAAAAATAACTATAGTAAAGAGAATGAGAAAATACTTAGAATTAGTATCTAAGGATGAAAATTTAATTACTTCTGTAATACCAATGGGGGATGGAATTGCAGTGACTAAAAGGAGGTAAATACATGAAAAAACCAGAGGTTTTAGCACCAGCAGGAAGTCTAGATAGGTTAAAAATAGCAATAGATTTTGGAGCAGATGCTGTATATATAGGTGGAGGAAGATTAAATTTAAGAGCCTTTTCTGATAATTTTACTAATGAAGAAATGGCTGAAGGTATAAAATACTGCCACGATAGAGGAAAAAAATTATATGTAACTATGAATGTATTTCCAAGAAATCATGATTTAAAAGGTGTAGAAGAATACATAAAAGGATTATATGATTTAGGTGTAGATGCAATAATAGTAGCAGATCCATCAATAGTAGCAGCAGCTAAAACTGCAGCACCAAATTTAGAAATACATTTAAGTACACAAGCTAATATTACAAACTGGATGGCAACAAAGTTCTGGTATGAACAAGGTGTTAAGAGAATCGTATTAGCGAGAGAACTTACATTAAAAGAAATTACTGAAATAAATGAAAATACTCCAGAAGGTTGTGAACTTGAAGTGTTTATACATGGTTCAATGTGTGTAGCTTATTCTGGAAGATGCTTAATATCTAATTATATGTTAGGTAGAGATGCAAATAAAGGTATTTGTTCTAATGCATGTAGATATAAATATTATATAGTTGAAGAAACAAGACCTAATGAATATTATCCTATAATAGAAGATGATAACGGAACATATATAATGAATTCAAAAGACTTATGTATGATTGAACATATACCAGAAATAGTTAAAAGTGGAGTTCATTCATTAAAAATAGAAGGAAGAATGAAAAATGAATTTTATGTTGCTTCAACAGTAAAAGCATATAGAGAAGCTGTTGATGCATACTGTGATAATCCAGAAGGATATGAATTTAAACAAGAATGGCTAGATACTGTATTAAAAATAAGTCATAGACAATATCACACAGGATTCTTCTTTGGAAAAATGGGAGAACAAACTTATGATGTTTCATCATATATAAGAGATTATGATATTGTTGGTATAGTTCAAAGCTATGATGAAGAAACGAAGGAAGCGACTATCCTACAAAAAAATAGAGTTTTTGAAGGTGATGAGGTAGAAGTTTTAAGAGCGCATACACCATACTTTAATGTTAAGCTTAACGAGATGTTTGATGTGGAGAAAAAAACAAATACAAATGTAGCTAATAGAGCACATATGATATTTAAAGCAAAAGTTGATACTCCATTAAAGGAAAAAGATATGTTAATAAAAGGTAAGAAAGTTTTAGAGCTTTAGACATAAGAAGGAGGAACTATAATGAATAAGCCAATACTAATTGGAATTACTGGTGGTACTGGGTCAGGTAAGAGTAGTATTGCTGATGCGATATATTCAAGTTTTTCAAATGAGTGTATTGCTATGATACAACAAGATATGTATTATAAAGATCAAAGCCATTTATCTATGGAGGAAAGAATTAAAACAAATTACGATCATCCAAAGGCTTTCGATAATGATTTATTAATTAAGCATTTAAATGATTTAATTAATGGAATTGCAATTGAAAAACCAATTTATGATTTTTCATGTCATAATAGAGCAAAAGAAACAGTAAGAGTTGAACCAAGAAGTATAATAATCGTTGAAGGAATTTTAGTTCTTGAAGATGAAAGACTTAGAGATTTATTAGATATTAAAGTTTATGTAGATACAGATGCAGATATAAGAATATTAAGAAGATTAGTTAGAGACATAAATGAAAGAGGAAGAACTGTAGATTCAGTAGTTAATCAATATTTAGAAGTGGTAAGGCCAATGCACTTACAGTTTACTGAGCCAACAAAAAGATATGCAGATATTATAGTTCCAGAAGGCGGACAAAATAAAGTGGCAATAGATATCCTTGTATCAAAAATTAAGGATATTTTAAAATAGAATAATTGTATAAAAGACACCTTTTGAGGCTAGAATTTAGCCGAGGGAGGTGTTTTTTTATGAAAATAAAAAATAATATTTCATTAAATAGAATATGGATAATAAATAGTATATATTCTATAGTTGTTCTTGCATTAATTATTAAATTATTTTTTTTACAAGTACATCCATCTCTTATAGTTGGAGGAGAAATAGAAAATTATCAGACTGAAAACTTATCCCAAATGAAATACAGAATATTTGATACTAATGGAAAAGATTTAATGAAATATGACAAAAAATATATTTTAGTTTTAGATACAAAGCCTTTTATGCTTAATAATTATGAAGAGACTTTAGAAGATTTAATGGCCTTAAATTTTATAATGAAGAGTGAAGATTCGAATTTTAATTATTCAGATGTTATGAAAAAAGAAGGTAAAATATATTATACAATTAGTGAAGATACCTATAATAAAATAAATAAATTAAGTAATGTAAAAGGTATTTATACTTATGTTTATGATGAAGTAGATAGAAAAGAGGCATGGAAAACGAATAATATTTTATCTAATATTAAGGATGATAATACTATAGAGAATTCATTAGAATATACATTAAATTCATATTTAAAAGAGAATAATTATCCAGTAGCTAAATTTTACTTAAATGACAAATCTATATATGGAGATGGGGAAGTAACTTTATTAAATAACAAAAATATAAAATTAACAATAGATTCTATTTGGGAAGATAAAATTAGAAATATTTTGAACAAAGATGAATATTCATTTTTAAAAAATGTAGGAGTTGTAGTTTCAGAAGTAGATACAGGAAAAATAAGAGCTATGGTTCAAAAAGATGAAAGTCAAGCTAATGTAAATTTAGGAATTGGACAATTAGGATATGAACCAGGTTCAATTTTCAAAGTTATTACAGAAACTATAGCTTTAGATAAAGGGCTTATTAGTACTACAGATAAATTCTTATGTACTGGAGAAATATGTTCTAAAGATGGAAAACCTTATGCACATGGACTACTTTCAGTGGAGGATGCTTTAAAAGTTTCATGTAATGATGTTTTTGCAAAAGTTGGAGGAGAAATAGGTTATAGTGATATGATAGATTACTTAAGCAAAATGGGCTTATTTAATCCAGTACTAAATCTAAAGGGTGAGAACAGAGAGGAAGCAAAAGGTGTAAAACCTACATTTGAAAATAGTATGAATAACATATCAATAGGACAGACAATAATGGTTACACCTATTCAAATGGCAGGTCTGTATAACACAGTGGTAAACAATGGTGTGTATTTTAAACCAAGTATAGTTGAATCAATTGTTGATGATGATGATAACCAAATAGAATCTTTAACGGAAAGTGGAAAAAGGATTTTTAGTGATACAGCTTCTAAGTTAGCACAAGAAACTATGTCTAAGGTTATATGGGAAGGTTCTGGATTTGAGGCAAAGGTAGATGGTGTAAATATAGGTGGAAAAACAGGAACTTCTACTGGACATGGTGGGATAAATCATGGATGGTTTGCTGGATTTTTTGAACTAAATAATAAAAAATATACTATAATTGTTATTGCACCTAATATTGGTAATAAGCATCCAGATGGAAGAGAATTAGGTGGAGGAAATACTGGAGCACCAATCTTTAGAGATATAGTAACTGAATTTACTAAACAATAGAAAACTTTATAAAAACTTTTATAGATGTATATAAAACCATAGAATTACTATCAGAACTTATATAGTGATATTTATATAATAATAAATTTAAAAACTAAAGCAATATTTTTGAATTTTATCATATTATATAATAAGCACTACTAGGAGGAAGTTCTGTGTTTTTTTTATCTAATATAATTGAGCTACTATGTAATTCAATATTTTTAACAGGTTACATTACAGGCAATAATACATTTCCGAAACCACTTGATGAAGAAGAGGAAGAACGTTATTTAAAATTATTAAAAAATGGAGATAAAGAAGCTAAGAGTATATTAATAGAAAGAAATTTAAGATTAGTAGCTCATATTGTAAAGAAATATAATTTTCCAAATAAAGATATTGATGAACTAATATCTATAGGTACAGTTGGACTCATAAAGGCTATAGATTCATTTGATGTGGGCAAAGGTACTAGACTTGCTACCTATGCATCTAGATGTATAGAAAATGAAATATTAATGCTTTTTAGAAATAATAAGAAACAAAAGAATGAGGTCTTTTTACAAGATCCAATTGGTGTGGATAAAGAAGGAAATGAAATTTGTTTAATCGATGTGTTAAGTAGTGATAAAGATTCTGTATTAGAAAAAGTAGAAAATAATATTCAAATTAAACAATTATACAATAAAATAGGTATTTCACTTACTGAAAGAGAAGGTGCAATATTAAAAATGAGATATGGGCTTATTGATGGTAGGTGTAGAACTCAAAGAGAAATAGCTGCTTTATTAGGAATATCAAGGTCCTATGTATCAAGAATAGAGAAAAAAGCTCTTAAGAAATTAAAGAAAGAATTGTCATATAAATAAATATTATAAAATAAATAAAAATAATGTATATTTAAAAGAAGGAATGTAAAGAAAAATATCGAATTATAACTAAGAAGATGAGAAAGAGCAACATGGAGGGGTAAACAGTGATTTATGTGCTAAATGAACTATTAAAAGAAACAATAACTAGAGGAGCATCAGATCTGCATTTAACTGTTGGATTACCACCAACTATTAGAGTTAATGGTAAGTTATTAAGAATTGGAGAAGAAAAGTTAACTCCAATAGCATTAAAAAGTTTTGCAGAAGAAATATTAGAAGACAAATATCAAGAGTATGATATTAATGGTGAAATTGATACATCATATTCAGTTGCAGGGACTGGAAGGTTTAGAGTAAATATATTCAAACAAAGAAATAGTGATGCAATAGCAATAAGAGTAATAGCATTAAAAATACCTACATTAGATGAATTAAAACATCCAAAGATAATAAAGAGTATAATTGAAAAGCAAAGAGGTTTAGTGCTTGTAACTGGTCCAACAGGAAGTGGGAAAAGTACAACTTTGGCAGCTATGATTAATGAAATAAATAATAATAGAGAAGCTCATATTATTACTTTAGAAGATCCAATAGAATACTTGCATAAGCATAACAAATGCATTATTAATCAAAGAGAAATAGGTAAAGATAGTAAAAGCTATCAAAATGCTTTAAAAGCAATTTTAAGAGAAGACCCAGATGTAATACTTGTAGGGGAGATGAGAGATTTAGAGACAATTTCAATTGCACTAACTGCTGCTGAAACTGGTCATTTAGTATTCTCCACACTACATACAATTGGTGCAGCTAAAACTATAGATAGGATAATAGATGTTTTTCCACCTCATCAACAGCAACAAATTAGAGTTCAATTAGCTGCGGTATTACAAGGTGTAATTTCTCAACAATTAGTACCATTGGTTAATAATGATGGAAGAATAGCTGCTCTGGAAATAATGACAACAACCCCTGGAATTAAGAATTTAATTAGAGAGGGAAAAACTCATCAAATTGAATCTGCAATTCAAACTGGTGGAAAATATGGAATGAAAACTATGGATATGGCTTTAGCAGATCTAGTTAAGAAGGGTAGCATAACAGAAGAAACGGCATTAACATATTCAGTAGATAGTGAGACAATAAAAAGAATAATGATGTTATAAAAACAGAGGTAACTCTGTTTTTTTAATAAATAATCATTTGCTAATGAAAGGAAATTTAAATTATTTGTTGAATATATCATTATAAGTTATTTTAAAATACTAATGCTATTTAATAAAATATTATAATTTTATTAAAAGGTTGAGTTATTTTATTGTAGATGATAAAATTGTAATTGAATTATATTAAATATAACTGAAGAAATTTTGGGAATTTTACTGAAGTAAGTATATATTACTGGATATTACATAAATTTTAAAATGGTAAGAAATATTTTATCAACAATATAAAAATTCAAAATAATGCAAACATTTACTTATAATAACAAAAATTTTATTATTTGTTTATTAAAGTATTGTTAAAAAGGTATAATATGATGTAAAATTAATGTATAAGTCGGTATATAGTTAGTGAGTTTGAAATTATGAAAAGAGACAAAGTAGAAAAATTACTAGTAGTTATTTTCTAAAGGAGGAATTATTTTGTTAGATTTCGAAGTAGATATGCAAGAATTAACCAATATTAAGGTAATTGGTTGTGGAGGCGGCGGTGGTAATGCCGTAAATAGAATGATTGCTGAAGGGCTAAAAAATGTTGAATTTATTGCTGTTAATACAGATAAACAAGCGTTAATGTTATCACATGCTAATGTTAAAATACAAATTGGAGAAAAATTAACAAAGGGACTTGGTGCAGGTGCAAACCCTGAAATTGGTAAAAAGGCTGCTGAAGAAAGTAGAGAAGAAATAGCTGAAGCTATTAAGGGAGCTAACATGGTATTTATAACTGCTGGTATGGGAGGCGGAACAGGTACTGGAGCAGCACCTATAGTAGCTGAAATAGCTAAATCTATGAACATATTAACAGTTGGAGTTGTAACTAAACCATTCCCATTTGAAGGTAAAAGAAGAATGAGACATGCTGAAATGGGTATAGAGAATCTTATGAAAGCTGTAGATACATTAGTTATTATTCCAAATGAAAGATTATTATCTATGGCAGATAAGAAAACAACACTTTTAGATTCATTTAAGTTAGCAGATGATGTATTAAGACAAGGTGTTCAAGCTATATCAGATTTAATAACTATTCCAGGGGTTGTTAATGCTGACTTTGCAGACATAGAAACTGTTATGTTAAATAAGGGCTTAGCTCACATGGGAGTTGGACATGGTACAGGAGATAACAAGGCACAAGATGCAGTTAAGCAAGCAATATCATCTCCACTTTTAGAAACATCAATTGATGGAGCAACTGGTGTTATTATTAACTTTACTGGTGGTGTGGATTTAGGTGCAATAGAAGTATATGAAGCTGCTGATATAGTAAGAGAATCAGCAGATCCAGATGCTAACATTATATTTGGTGCAGTTATTGATGAAACTTTAACAGATGAAATCAGAATTACTGTAATTGCAACTGGATTTGAAGAAGATAATAATAAATTGTTAAATCATGAACCTATTTTTGAAAAAAAGATAGTAAAGGAAGAAAAAGCTACTGTTGAAACATCAACAACAGAGCAATCAAGAAAGGTGGACCCACTATTAGATATTGAAACTGATAGTGTAAATATTCCAAGCTTTTTAAGATCAAGAAAATAGTATATTAGATTTATAAG
>NZ_JBNPON010000027.1:0-40687 GCF_050315195.1 Clostridium sp. SGI.024
ACTGACAACAGTAAATGGATAAAATCAAAAAAGAAATTCTTTATTCCTGTGAAGGTGATTTCAAGAAAATTTAGAGGTAAATATTTATTTTACCTAAATGAACTTTATAAAAATAATAAGCTGAAATTTCCAAGTAGTATTAAGGAATTTCAATTTAAAGAAGTCTTTAATGTATTTAAAGACAATTTATACAAAAAAGAATGGATTGTTTATAGTAAAGCACCTTTCAGTAGTGCAGAATATGTATTGCAATATTTAGGTAGATACACTCATAGAGTAGCAATATCGGATAATAGAATTATTAAAGTTGATAAAGAAAAAGTTATATTTAAGTGGAGAGATTATAGAGATAAAAATAAAGAAAAAGTAATGACCTTAAAACCAGAAGAATTTATCAGAAGATTTTCAATGCATGTATTACCTGATAGATTTATAAAAATAAGACATTACGGTATTCTAGGAAATAGAAATAAAAAACTAAAATTTAAGCGCTGCATAGAGATCTTTAGGATTAAACTAAAAGATTTTGAGAATCTATCGTCAGCGGAGCTATTTTTTAAATTAACAGGAATAAATATAGGTAAGTGTAGTAAATGTGAGAATGGAACTTTAATAAAAATAGAGAAAATCATGCCCAGAAGTGCTTCCCCACCATAAATAAAAGTAAAAGTAAATAAGCACTTGATTATGGGGAGGGGGATGCTATATACTAAAATAAGATATAACCTTAATTTTCCAAATGGGAACAGCAGAATATTAAGTGAATTATATAAATTATAAATTTAAAACATGGTCGTGAATTTTTGAATCCCCATACGGGGCGACAGCTTTTAGCGACTTCGTTCTAGTAATTGATTGCGATATTGAGATGCATATATTTAACTTTAACCAAGTTTAAACCACTTGTAAATGCTTATATATATGCTATTTTTTTAACTCAACATCGCAATCAAGCCAACTCAAATTGTTAATCAAATCTAACCTATAAATTAGAATTTACTTAATACTATTATTCATTTTCATCAATATGTTTTCTTATTTTTAATTCATGTATTAAACATAACTCATAACTTTTTTCCATAAAATCGGTTATAGGCATTTTCTTATACATATCATATAAAATATCTAAAATAGGTTCATCATCAATCTTCAAAGTATAAAAATATGAATAAACGCATCCTCCATCATTAAAATAAGGATTTATAGATTTTAATCTATCATCTCTCATAATTGAATCTACGACCATTTCACTTAATATCCATTTAAGATTTGGTGTCTCATATTCTTCATAATTATCATTAAAATGATTATTCCAAATATAGAACCAAACAAAATGAATTATTTCATGAAGGGATATTCCTAATGCTCCTCTTTCACTGTTTAAGAAAAAAACATCAAATGAATCATTATCTAAATAACGTGGAGAAATAGGATTAAATGAAATATATGCTACCATATTATTAAATACATTATCTAGATTAATTTCAAATGCTTCTTCTAATGCATCTACAATTTGTGATTTGTATAATTTCCATATTTCATTATATTTAATAATTTTTTCATTTATATGTGGTTCATTTTCCATTGAAAATTTATTAAAAAATTCATTTAAATAATTAACACGTTGGCTATAATTAAAACTTTTAAAAAGTTCTCTATCTATATTAGGAAAAAAATGAAATAAAGGTTCACTCCAGAAAGCACTTTGCTCATCTCTTTGAAACTCTAAAATACTGTTAATACTGTATTCTTTTCCTGGGTATTTATATATTAAATCCATTAAAACTCCCCCTAAAATTCAACTTTATTAAGTGATTTAAAAATCAAACTAAATCATCTTAAAATACAATTGTTCATATTATAGTCTAATGTTATTATAACACAATTTCCTATTTAATTCTAAATTTTCCTTATTTTATTAATATTGTATAATAAAAGATTCTAAATCAAATAAATGATTTAAAATCTTAGTGATTTATTACGTGATTTAGTATGTGATTATTACTGTGATTTGTTATGAGATTTTATATGTTTGCACCTCAAAACGGAACCCGTTGGTCATTAACCATCTCTTTAATATTTAACTATTAAATTTTATACTATAATACTTACTTATTCTGAAACTACTTCTATTCTATTAATATCTTCCACGCTTATTATTCTTACCTTTTTATCATCTTTTTTGTGAGTAAAAGATACCTTAACCCATTCATCATCTACCTCTAAAATATCTACTACATCCTCTGTAGAAAGTCCCAAAATATTTGTCTGCGTTATTATTTTACACTTCTCTCCTACAAGCGATGATATTATCTTTGACATTGGCAAATCCCCCTTTTCATTTCTTTCTAATTTTTTAACCTTCTTTTCTAACTTCCTTACTTTAGCAGGATAATCACAGTAAAATATTATAATCATTAAAAAAATAACTCCAACCCATCCCAAAAAGCTTCCCCCTTAACTAAAATACTTACATATTTTTATTATAAAATAATACAAGTTTACAATAATATACATGCCATAATTATTGATACTACTATTGCCAATAAACATGATCCTATTATTAATAGAAATTTCTGATATGGACGTTTCCCATACTCACGATTCTTTTCAAGTTCATCCATATTTTTTCCCTCTACAAAAGCAACAATTTCTCTATAAGTTTGGATATTAAAATTCTTTTTAAGTTTCTCGACTCTAATAGCATAATACATTGTTACTGTAGCAATAACTGCCCAAATTCCTAATCCAATGTATCCCATAAACACTTCAAGTGGAATAGGTAATAACATAGTCAATAAAAACAAAATACTAAATATATTGCCTTCATGTTTAAATTCAGCAATATCTTCTGTTTTAATTTTTTCTTTCATTTCTTCCAGATCTCCTTTAATTAATATGTCAAGAGAAACATTAAAAACAGAGCTTAACAATAATAAGCTTTTAACATCTGGATAGTTCTTATTATTTTCCCAATTTGAAATAGTTTGACGAGATACAAATATCTTTTCAGCTAATTCATCCTGTGAAAGTTTCATTTCCGTTCTATATTTTTTTATTTGTTTTCCAATCTCCATACAATGTCCTCCTGCACTATCAGTCTATAACCTGAAATTAAAATTTACCATCAAATGTATTCGATATTTCCTGTTCCTCCCATGTCAAAAGTATTTGACACTCCATTTTATATGTGTTTTGTATTAAAATAACACTAAAGTAAATTAAATACTACTTTATATCTATATTAATTTTATATTCCTAAATCACCTTTTTACCTATTCACTTTTTACTATTACCTAATTCTTACTTATCACTTTTCACCATTACTTATTCACTCTTCACTCTTACTTATTCACTATTACCTAAACCCTATTTATTCCTAACAACCTTTAATAACTTATCCACATACACCTTATCCATTTTCACATGTTCAACTCCATTTTCACTTGACTCTTTTTTTGCTCTAGCATCCATAATATATTTATCTATATCAACATATTCTTGCCAAGTATCATACTCATATTTTCTTGAAAGTTGTGTTGAAGAAGGATGTGCTAACTTTAACTTTTTCCCATCTTTAAATTGAATATTATAAAAGAATTCCCCCTTATTTATCCATCCCTCATTAAACCCAGTGTTTACATATTCCACATCAGCAAAAGTATATTTATTTCCTTTTAAATTATAAAAACTATAATCATAAATACCATCTTCAGTAACTACTACTACACTAGTAAATATTATATACATAATGGGAATTAATAGTAATGCAGTGAACTTATCAAATTTATTAAAAAAAGGCAATCCCTTTTTTACATTAGAGATTTTTTCTACTATAAAACTGAATACAATAAAAACTATTATAAATAATAAATATGAATATGGAGATTTTATAAGATAAAACATATAATCTCCTTTTACAAACAATTCTTTCTGTATTATTGCTATAACTAAATAAAATGCTATAAATAAGATTATCATTGTTGCTATTAGCAAAATAAAAAATATAAATGATACTATATGCTTTATAATTTCTAAAAAAACATTATTTCTAGTTTTATATACTTTTAAATAATTTTTTAGATTAAATAAAACTATTGTAGATGTAAGTATAATAAATACTACATTTAATGTTATCTTCTCATAATCCTTATTAGATATGTTAATAAATAACCAAATTATAGGTCCTAAAGCTATAAGTATAGATGCAAATAATCCATATCTATTATTTTTTCCATTTTCCATATTCCCGCCTCCAATTATATATATTGTTAATTTAAATAGTAATAAAATATAAAATTTTCAATATTATAACTATTCATTATATAAATTAATTTTATAATAAAAAAGTCGAAATTAAAATAAAATATATATTCATTTTGAATATTTAATTCTATAATATTAATTAAATTATAAGATATTATTAGTATCCTAATTTCTTTTATACCTTGCTATAAATATTTATATATCAAAAATAACTCTAAATCAAAAAAGTAGATAAATTTACATTTTACATAAACCTATCTACTCTCCTATTTCCTTAAGAAGTTCTTAT
Organism: Clostridium sp. SGI.024; assembly: GCF_050315195.1. Taxonomy (NCBI): domain Bacteria; kingdom Bacillati; phylum Bacillota; class Clostridia; order Eubacteriales; family Clostridiaceae; genus Clostridium; species Clostridium sp. SGI.024. The sequence goes on from NZ_JBNPON010000027.1 coordinate 4,556, forward strand.
TAATTATATTTTCTATATCTTCACTTTACACTAAAAAAATATTTCCCTCTTACCTCTTACTTCTTAACTATTACTTCTTACTTCTTACTTATTACTTCTTACCTATAATTAGATTCTAAATTCCACTTTACTTCCTTGGTTAGTTGAAGTTACTTCTAATTTAACTTCTATTCTATCTTTTAATTCTTGGACGTGTGAAATTATTCCTACTACTCTTCCGTTATCTTGAAGGTCAATTAAGGTTTCTATTGCTATATCTAAAGATTCAGGGTCTAAAGTTCCAAAGCCTTCATCTATAAATATAGTATCTAATTGAATTCCTCCTGAATATCTTTGAACTACATCAGAAAGACCTAATGCCATTGCAAGTGAAGCCTTAAAGGATTCTCCACCAGATAAAGTTTTTACATCTCTTGACTTTCCTGTATAATTATCATAAACTTCAAGGTCTAAGCCTTGGCCTTTTCTTTTATCTCCAACATCTTCTTTTCTTAAAAGTTCAAATCTACTATTAGTCATTTTAGAAAATCTTATATTAGCTGCAGAAATAATATCTTCAAAATATGCTGCTAAAACATATCTTTCAAAACTTATTTTTCTTGGATTATCTCCATTTATTATTTTTGATAATCTTCCTATTGTTTTATACTTTTCTTCTTGTGTTTCTATTTTTTTATTAAAGCTTAAACAATCCTCTAAAATTTTAGTGTTTTGATTTATTCTTAAATAAACTTCTTTTAATAAATTATTTATATATACTCTTTCTTTATTTACCTCTTCAATAGAAACTTCTATTGATTTTATATCTACAAACTTTATATTTTTACATTCTTCTAGAGTTAAACTATATAATTTATTTGCATTAGATAAATCAACATTGTATTTTTGTATTTCATTCTCTAAAACTTCAATTTCTGATTCTTGTTTTCTTTTACTTATATAATCTTTATAGTTTTCAAAACCTAAAGATAAAACCTTATCTTTAAATTCTGCTACACAATTATTATATTCTGTATCAGCTTCTTTTTCTTGCTTTTCTAAGGTATCCTTATTCCCATTTTCTTTATCAAATTCAGTTTTTATATTTTTTAAATCCAATTCAGATTTTTCATAAGCTTCCTTTAAAGCTTTAAGCTTATTAGATATATCTTTTTCTTCTAAGTTTAATTCCTCAATAGATTTTATACTTCCCTTAAAATCATTTACTATATTATTTAAGTTAGCTTCTTGTGTTTTAACTTCTCCTTCTCTAAGTAAAAGTTCATTATTTTTTTCTTCTAACTCTTTTCTTAAAGCTTCATTTAAGTTTTCAATTTCTGATTTCTTTTTACTTAAATTTAGTTCTTTTAAAATTTCTTTATCTACTTCTTTTTTCTTTAAAGTGATATTATTTAAAATTTCTTCTACAGAAATTAGCTCTTTATATACTTTGTTAAAACTTAAAGATATATCTTCTTCTAATTCTTCATTAAAGATCTCTTTAAATAACTTATTTATATTATCATTTTTTAAAGAATTAATTTCTGCTTTTATTTTAGTAAGATTTGTTAATGAAACCTCCATCTTTTTTCTTGAAGCTTCTTCTTCTAATTTAGCTTTCTTAACTTCATCTTCACTAATATCTTTGTCCTCTAATTTTGCAAGGTTTGGATGACTTATAGAGCCACAAACAGGACACTCTTTTCCTTCTTCTAAATTCTTTGCTAAAATCCCTGCTAAGTTATTTCTAAAGCTTTCATCTAAAGCTTCATATATCTTTCTTTTATTTATATAATTATTATTTAAAACTTCATAGTCTTCTCTTAATTTTTTTTCTTTAGATAATTCATTAATTAACTTATCTATACTTAACTTTAAAGTATTTAATTTTTCTTCCTTAGCTTTATAATTTAAGCTTTCTATATCTAATTTTGATGCTTCTTCTTTTAAGCTTTGAATTATATTAATTTCATTATTAATTTCTATTAATAATTTAGTCTTTTCATCTATCTCTTTTTTAATATTTTCTATTCTTTCTTTAATTTTAGTATAAGAAGCTTTTAATAAATTTAACTTTTCACTATTTTCCTTATATACTAAAGTTTTTTCCTTTAAACCTTGAATTTCATCTAGCCTTTTATTTAATTCATTTCTTATAGGCTCTTTTTCCACTTCCTTCTTAAAATCAACTTTAGCTTTTTCTAAATGAATTTTTAACTTATTTAAATTCTCTATACTTATACTTAAATTTTTTCTTATTCTATCAAGAATTCTTTTCTTTTCTATATATTTTTCCTCATAATTTAAGGCTGTAACAGCTTTTTTAGCATATCTTAATTCTTCTTCTTTTAATTTAAAGCTTTCCTTTAAAGCATTTAATCTTTCAAAATCTATTTTATATTTCTCTAAAGTCTCTAGCTTTTTATTAGCTTCTTTTCCAAGTACTAATTCTTTAGATAAATTATCTAGTTTACTTTTTATATTATCTTCTTTTTCTTTTAAAATTCTATCTTCCTCTTTATCTGCATCTATAGACTTCACAAATTCTTCTAATATTAATTCAATATTTAAATCTTTATTTAATATTAAGCTATTTAAAAGGTCATCATCTTTTCTTAATTGAAATGATTTTATCTTATTTTCTCTATCTCTTAAAACCTCTTCTATAGATTTTTTTAAACTATTAGCTTCAGTCTTTATATTATTTTGAATATCAGAAAAAACTTTAGTTCCAAATATCTTTCTAAATATTTCTTCCTTTTTATCACTATCAGAATTAAGTAATTTTTTAAATTCTCCTTGAGGTATCATAACAAGCTGCTTAAATTGCTCACAAGTTATACCAAGTATTTCTTCTACTTGTCTTGTAACTTCCTTAGTACCTGTAATAGTTTTATCATCATATATAAGCTCTGCTTCTGCCTTATTTTCTGTTAATCCTTCTCCTCTTTGTTTACTTCTAAAATACTGAGGAGATCTTTTTATATAATAATCTTTGTTTTTTAAAGAAAACCAAAGTTTAACTTCTGTCTTAGTAGAAGAATCTGCAAAATCACTTCTTAAAGATTTTCCATCTCTCTCACTTCCACTAGCCTCCCCGTATAAAACAAAATTTATCGCATCAAATATAGTGGTTTTTCCTGCACCTGTATTACCAGTTATAACAAACATATTTTGGTTATCTAAGTACTTTTCAAAATCTAACTCTTGTTCTGTAGCATAAGGTCCAAAAGCAGATACAATTAATTTTTTTATCTTCACTACTCTTCTCCCCTTTCAGCCTTATTTATAATCTTCTCCATAATAACTATTTCATCTTCTTCTGCTTCTTCACCAACAATATCATTAAAGAAACTTTTAAATAAATCAACCTTTGATTTTTTCTTTACTTCCTCAGACATTACTTCATTATTAGATTTTTTTAAAAGCTTTTCTTCTCTTACTAGCTCCATAACATTTGGATATACAGCTCTAAGTTTTGCCATTGGATCTAAGATTTCACCTTTATCCTCTAATATTACTTTTATATAATCTTCATTATTTTCATTTTTATAATCCTTTAATAAAGCTTCTAAAGTTCCTTTTTTAACTCTAAAATCTCTTCTAGGCTTTAAATCTACAAAGTCAACTTCTATTTCACCATCTTTATCTATATCTACTATAGTTACACCTTTTCTTTGATTAATTTCTGAAAAAGAATACTTCATAAGAGAACCAGAATATCTTATTTTTTCACTAGCTACCTTTTGTGGACCATGTAAATGACCAAGGGCTGTGTAATTAAATTTTTCAAAATGCTTATAATCTATAAAATCAGTTCCTCCTATAGATAAAGGCTTTTCTGAATCACTTTCCTCTAATTCCTCTATATTTCCATCATTTATTTTAGTAATATAGCCATGAGCAATTGCTATATTTCTTTCATTACTATTAAAATCCTTATTTATTTCTTCCATTATTTTAGCCATTGCTAAGTTATAGTTTTTTATATTTTCATCTTGAAATAATTCCCTAACAACTGGAACATCAGCATAGGGTATTGGATAAAAATTTATTTTTCCATGCTCATCTTCTAATACTATTTTTTCTATATTTCTTTTTAAAGTTCCAGTAATATACAAACCACTATCACATAAAAGAGAACTAGCAAAGTCTATTCTCTCATTACTATCATGATTACCAGCTATTGCAATTATCTTAGTATTTAAATCTTTAACTATTTTTCTTAAGTACTTATTTAATAATTCAACAGCATGAACAGGTGGTACGGATCTATCATATAAATCCCCTGCAATTAAAAGTACATCTGGTTTCTTTTCTTTAATAACACTACATAATTCTTCTAATATATACTCCTGATCTTCAGTCATATAAAAGCCATTTACAAGCTTTCCTATATGCCAATCCCCCATGTGGAATATTCTCATTTAAGTACCTCCAATTTTATTATTCATTTAAAAATTTTATTAAATCTTCTGAAAGAGCTTTTGCGTCCTCATATCCTCTGTTATATATAGTTTCAAGCTTATTTTTATCTCTTTCAAATCTACTTACTTCTAAAGGTGCACTTGGTCTAATAACAAAACATTTTCCTTCCTTTTCTAATTTATCTAGTAAATCTAAGGTATCATTATAAATCTTATATCTATTTTCCATTGCATCTATAAGACCTTTATAATTCTTATATTTTCTCTTTATTATAGGCATAATCTTTGACTTACTCTTTCTATAACCTTTATGTTGAGTTAGTATAACAACATGTTTTTCTATACCATCTTCTATTGCCTTTTGAATTGGAATAGGAGCTGCAATACCTCCATCCATTAATTTTTTATTATCATATTCTATTACTTTTGCAACTAAAGGAAGTGATATAGAAGCCTTTAATGAATCATATCCATCTTCATCAAAATCCTTTATAGGATAAAATTCAGGTAATCCAGTATCACAATTTGTAGCTCCTACTAAAAATTTTGTACCTGATGTTCTAAAAGATTCATGATCAAATGGCTCTAACTCATTTGGTATTATATCAAAAAGCATATTCATTCCAAAGGCTGATCCTGTCTTAAGTAAATTTCTAAAGCTTAAATACCTTTTATCGTTAATATAATTTATGTTAACTCTATAATTTCTCTTTTTTTGTTTGGAAATATAAGAAACACAGTTACAAGCTCCTGCTGATACTCCTATACAATAATTTATATTAATATTTTTATCTAATAATAAATCTAAAACTCCTGCAGAGTAAACTCCTCTCATTCCTCCACCTTCAAGTATAAGTGATGTATTATTCATAACAAATCCTCCAACTATAACAACATTCTACTGTAATTATTTCCATCATATTAAAAAGATATCATTATAAATTTAACATAACTAACACTAGTCTAATATTTATTTTATACTTATATACTAAAAATATCCAAACAAAAAGGTAAGCAATTGCCTACCTAATTTTAATAATAATTACTTCTTCTATCTAAAAGGGTAACATCTCTCCAGTTATCAAATATATCCTTCGCAATAGCTTTCCTAGTTCCAATTACTTCAAAGCCATTTTTTAAATGTAAATTTATACTTGATATATTATCAGAAAATATTATACTTTCTAAAAGCCAACAACCACACTTCTCACTTTCTTTAATAACAGCTTTTAAAAGTTCATCACCTATACCATGTCTCCTATACTTTGAAGAAATGTAAATACTAACTTCACATACCCCATTATATGCAGGTGCAGTTCTACCTCTAGATAATGCAACCCATCCAACTATTTCATCATTAATTAATTTAACAAGTCTACAGTCCTTAAGATGACCTTTATCCCAATCACTAACAGTAGGAATTTTTCTTTTAAATGTTGAATTCCCCTCAATAATAGCTTCAGATAATATTTCTAAAACTTTCTCTATATCTTTATATTCCATTTCTCTAATCATTGTAAGCCCCCTATTTATATATTAGATAAATTATAAACTTTTTATATTTGAATTGTCCACTTACAAGAAATAAAAAAACTAAAAAAGAAATTTAATGATATACTTTCTTTATGAATAATATAAATTTAAGGAGTGTAAATACTATGGCTGGAAAAATAATATTAAACTTAGCAATGAGTTTAGATGGTTATATAGCACAAGAAGATGGTGGCTTTGAATGGATGATTGGAGATGGTAACTCTTCTCTTAATACAGAAACTAAATATGATTTTGAAAAATTTCTAGAAGATATTGACGTTGTAGTTATGGGGAAAAATTGCTGTTTTCAAGGCTTTCATGAAGACTATAAAGAAAAAGAAGTATATATTGCAACCTCAGAAGAACTAGAGGACTATGATAACTTCCATTTTATAAGTGGAGATATATGTAAAACTATACTTAATTTAAAAAATGAAGGTAAGAATATATATTTATTTGGTGGTGGAATCCTTATTGATAACTTCCTTAAAGATAATATAATTGATGAATATATTATAGCAATAATACCTACTATCTTAGGTAAAGGAAGAAAGTTATTTTTAGATAATAACCCTAAAATAGATTTAAATCTTAATTCATATTATATTGAAGATGGCATAGTAATAATGAAATATTCAAAGCGATAAAAAAGGATATAGATATTATAAATTCCTAGAAAATAAAAATAAATCACTAAGATAAGTATGCATTTAATACTTATTTTAGTGATTTTATTTCTTAATTTATATATTAAACTACTTCACTTGTAAATACTTCATAAAGATCTTTTCTTCTTGCTTTTGCTAAAGCATTAGCTAATGCATAAGATATAGCTCCATCTACAAAATGATGAAGAATAGTACCAATAGCAACCACCACTACAAATTGATAAACAGAAAAACCAAAAGGAATAACTATCAGTCCTTCTAAAATTCCATGTATAGGTGCAGTAAAAGCAATTGCCTTTTTTAAATTCTTATCTTTACTAATTATTAATGCACCAACATATCCTACTATTATGTGCATAGATGCTCTAGCAGCTACAACTAATGGAGTGGTTATAAAAAATCCTAGTGCTGAACCTACACCTACAACTATTGCAACTGATGGTGATATTAACATTGCTAAAAACATTGGTACATGTGATGCTATAGTTGCAGTAAAAGGTCCAAGTGTTATTTTTAAAAATCCAAATTGAGTAGGAATAATTATTGCTATAGCTGTTAATACAGCTGCAAATACCATTTTTCTAATTTTATTACTATTTTCCATATATAAATCCCCCTATACTAGTGTATATACACTAGTATAATCATTAAGTATTCACTTGTAAATATATTTTTTGAAGTTTTTTGTATATTTCTTCAATTTACGTAACTAAAATATTTATTAATATATCTAAAAAAATATAGTTTTATAATGTTAAAAAGTCAGTTAAGTCCACTTATAGAAAAACATTCTTATTGATTCAAGACTAATATGCCTACTCCCTATCCATGTACCTACCATAGCTGAAAATTTTCAAATTTATATTTAATTAATTTTGCATAGTATTACTTTTACTTAATATATTTAATAATATATTAAGTACTTTTAGGAGAATCATATGATACATAGTCAGTCTTTTATACCATTAATTTTATCTATATTAGCAGGATTATCTACTATAATAGGAGCATTTATATTATTTTTTTCTAAAAAACAAAATAAAAAACTACTAACCTTTGCCTTATCCTTCTCAGCTGGAGTTATGATAACAGTATCTTTTACAGATTTATTTGCTTCAGCAGAAGAAACTTTACGCAAGTACCATGGTAACTTACAAGGAGTATTCCTTTCTTTATTTTTTTTAATTTCTGGGGCTATTATCGCCTTACTTATTGATAAATTTATTCCTGATAAACCTAAGACCTATAATAGCTCAGCTCCTGATAAACTATATAGAGTTGGCTTTGTATCAATGATTGCATTAATGATACATAACTTTCCAGAAGGAATTGCTACTTTTGTTTCAGGCTATGAAAGTACCTCTTTAGGGATTTCTATTGCCATTGCTATAGCACTTCATAATATACCTGAAGGAATTTCCATAGCAATGCCTATTTATTATTCTACAAATAGTAAAGCCAAAGCATTTAAATATACTCTTTACTCTGGCCTTGCTGAACCTATTGGAGCTATTATTGCTTTTTTATTTTTAAGACCATATATTAATGAAATAATCTTAGCTATAACCTTCGCATTAGTAGCAGGAATAATGCTTTATATATCCTTTTCAGAACTTATACCAGCTGCTAGAGAATATAAATATCATAGAACCTATCTCTGTTCTATTTTTTTAGGTATTCTAACAATTATATTAAGCCATATATATGCACATTAATAGATAAGATAAATATCATATTCCTTGCTCCATCATAAACTCCAAGTTATGGCAATATGATATTTATTTATCTATAGAAAAAGAAAAGGAGCTGTGTTAAACAGCTCAAATTAAAAATCTATAATTATTAATGTAATTTGAAAAAATCACTAAAAAGTATCTATTTTAGAAACTCCCAAAAAAGTTTCTTCATTAATTTTTCATTTCTTTATTATTTCATTCCTGCTTCTATTCCATCTTCCACAAGAAGGTAGCCTAATTTAGGCTCTTTATTTAACAAACCTATAATATATATAGTATAAAATCTACCATTTGTAAGCTTCTTATCATTAATATATTTAATTAACCCTGCAAATGAAGAAAAGGTTACTTTAAAATCATATATTGCTGGTGATAATGGATAATATCCTGTGGTTTCTAAATATTCAACATTATTAAATAGAATTTCATCATTAGATAATGATAATGATATTAATGGAGAATTTGGAGATAAGTGAATAAACCTTAAAAAACAATTTCCTATTTGCACTTTCTCTTTAATATTTGCATCATTTAATGTGAAAATATCTAATGATCCTCCTAAAGTTACTACACTTATAGTTAAATTAATATTAGGAATAATATCTATATTGCTGCTTATTAATGGCTTATCATAAGTACCTGACTTATATAACTGCAATTCATAGTTTCCAGGGGATATATTTTCGTAACAAGTTATGTCTGAAAATGCTAAGTCTTTACCAATTAACATTCCACTTAAATAAACATCTACTGAAGGTGCTGATGGAACTGCATGAATTAACCTTATTTTACTTTGTAAATTAGGTAGGTTTTGACGAAATAGCACTACTAATCCCCCCTCTTACAATTGGCTTCATCTACAGCTAATTGAATTATTTTCTTAATAACTAGCTCATAAATAGGTCTAGGCATATTGTAAGCTTTAAAAGTTTCTATAATTGAATTATCATTTTTTATGCTTCCAAAAATAATGTCTATTTGATTCAATTTATTTTCTTCTTCACCTCTATAAGATTTATTTAAATAACTATCAAAGTTTAAATTTCTTAAAAGTTCCATATGAATTGGTTCTTCTATATAATCTCTATTATTAATCATAGATTCATTATTTATATTTTGCATTCCAGTAGTATTATTCATATTATTAGTATTATTCATTCCACTAGGATTATTTATAATATTAGGGTTATTCATTACATTAGGGTTCTTCATTTCATTAAGATTGCTCATTTGATCACTAGTACTTTTTTGAATATTTGTTGTATTATTATTTTTATTTATACTATTATTAGCATTTTTCTTACATTTATTTTCCTTATTATAAGACATCAATTCTTCATTTAATGTTTCTGATGGATATTCTAAGTTAAAATTCTTTTCGAAATTTTTTACTTGCTTATTACCATTATTTTGTAAATTACTATTGTCATTTTGAATATAACCTAAAGTATTTAAAGTATTTACTTGTAAATTAGAATTATCAATAGGATTTGTATTTGCAAAGCTCAATGTAAAAGTATTGGGAACCTCACTAAATGTTGGTAATGCCATATCTATAATAGGAAACCAAGTTGAATCTTTATCTCTAAATGGTTCACTTATATTTAATGGTATGAATTTCAAATCATCATCTTCCTTACCATTCATATTATTATAATACATATATTTCCTCCAAAAAATATTTCATTATATTTATACGCTATATTTTTATATATGTTCTTTTTATTTGCATTAGAACATATTTAACTTAGTTTACTATCACCTTAATATACTTTACTGAATATTATAGAAAAGGAGGTTTTGCTATGAATGATTTAACAAATAATTCTTTTAGACATTTATTTATAGGCCTTGATAAGAAAGTATCAATTATTAACGACAATAAAATAATAGCAATTAATCTTGATAATGCAGCTACAACTCCAGTATTTAAAAGTGTCCTAGATAGAATTTCAAAGGAATGCGAATTATATGGAGCAATAGGTAGAGGTCTTGGGCAAAAATCAGAATATTCAACTAAAATTTATGCTGAATCAAGAGATTATATTTTAGATTTCTTTAATGCTTCTAAAGAAAAATATACTGTAATCTTCGTAAATAACACTACAGAAGGTATAAATAGATTATCTAATATATTAATTGAAGATAAAAGTAATATAGTTATTACTACTAGAATGGAGCATCATTCTAATGATTTACCTTGGCGAGGAAAATGCAACTTAAAATATATTGAAGTAGATGAAAATGGTAGACTAAAACTAGATGAACTAGAATACTTATTAGAGAAAAATAAGGGTTTAGTTAAATATGTTACTATTACTGCAGCCTCAAATGTTACAGGTTATATAAATAATTTATCTTATTTATCTAAGCTTGTTCATAAATATAACGCTAAAATAATAGTAGATGGTGCTCAAATTGTAGCTCATAAAAAAATAGACTTTAGTGAAACTAATATTGATTACTTGGTCTTTTCTGCACACAAAATGTATGCACCCTTTGGCAGTGGTGCAATTATTGGGCTAAAAGAAGAATTTGAAAGATTAAATTCTGATCTTAAAGGTGGAGGTACAGTGGAAACAGTTTTAGATAATTCAGAAGTATTATTACCACCTCCTGAAAAAAATGAAGCTGGTAGCCCTAACTTTTTTGGTGCTATTGCTTTAGTACAATCTATGAAAGAATTGGAGAATATAGGCTATGATGTAATAGAAAAAAATGAAAAAATATTGCTAAAGCATACTATTAAAGGACTTAATTCTATAAATAGAGTTATTTCTTATGGTGATAATTTTAATATAGAAGATAGACTTGGAATAGTTGTCTTTAACCTTAAAGATATTTATTATGCTGAATGTGCTAGTTTATTAGCTAGCTTAAGAGCCATAGCAGTAAGGCAAGGTGCTTTTTGTGCTCATCCCTATGTAAAAAGACTGCTAAATATAAAGGATGAAGAATATGGAAGACATTTAGTAGACACTACTTGTAAAATGCCTGGGATGGTTAGAGCTAGCTTTGGAGTATATAATTCTATAAATGAATTAGATATCTTCTTAAATACACTAGAAATTATAAGTAAACTAAAATAAAGGAGCTGCTTTGGCAGCCCCTTCTTATCTTTTTGCTATTAGGAATTTTATATTGATACCTTGTTCGCTAAACATATTTTCATGCTCAGTTCTAACATTACCAACAAAATCACTATTATGTAAATCATAAGTAATATACTCTATTTCAAAACCAGCTTCTTTAAAATATTCTAAAGACTCATCAAACAATTCATCATCATCAGTTTTAAAGTATATTTTCCCATCCTTAGATAAAAATTCTTTATATTTTTCTAATTGGGTTGGATATGTTAACCTTCTTTTTTTATGTCTTTCCTTTGGCCAAGGGTTACAGAAGTTAATATATATTCTGTCAACTATATCTTCTTTACTAAAAACATCGTTAATTAAGAATATTTCTTGTGCCATTAACTTTAAATTATTAACTTGTATTTCTTTTTCATTATAAGCTTTTTCAATATTTCTTTTTGCTAGCACTAATACTTCATCTTTAATATCTATAGCTACATAATTTATATTTGGATTTTCTGATCCATGTACAGCTACAAAAGTTCCTTTTCCACATCCTAATTCTAAGTATATAGGATTGTCATTATTAAATGAATCTCTCCATTTACCTTTATATTCACTTGGATTTACTATAAAAAAATTACATGCTTCTAATTCAGGTCTAGCCCAGGGCTTTTTTCTTAGTCTCATATTATTCACTCCATTTACTCTAATTCATAACAATTATACAAATTTATATTCATTATATCAAATTTAATTTTTTTTATGGAATGATTTGCATAAAAAACAATATTATTATTTTTTATTTACCTTTGCATTTATTATTGTTACTTCAGAATATTTATTTACTTCATCTTTATATGTTTCTAGATTAATTGTAGGTTTTTCAGTATCATTTTCTTTATATTTTACTAACCCAACTAAAGTAACTTCTTCTTCTAAATCTTTTCCTATTTTAGATACTGAAGTTTTTGAATCAAAATTTATAGGCTCACCATAATATCTAGATACTTTATAATTTGGATTTTTATTATCTTTAGTGTTTTCTGAATCTATTTCTGCAATAGAATATATTGATTTATCTGCTTCGCCATCATTTGCTTTAGCTGTATTTAATACTATGTGAATAATAGAGTCTTTCTTTATATTATCTGTGCTATAATTAGCAATTTCCTTAGTTTCTTGTAATTGCCCATTTAAGTACTTTTCCATAGATAAATTTATATTATATTCAGAGTCCTTTGGTAACACCATAGATACTACAGTACTTTTATCACTACCATAATTAGCTGATTTTAATATTAATTCAACTACTCCTTGAATTTCTTGATTAACTACCTTAACATCACCTTCTGGAATATTGCTACTAGCTTTTGTACATCCTGCTAATCCCACTGTTAAAATTATCCCAACTAAAAGTGTTGATATCTTCTTTATCTTCATAGGTTTTCCTCTTTTCATTAAAATTAACATTCTATATTATAGCATATGCAAAATATATAAAAATATAGATTATGTAAAATATATGTTAATTAATAATCTATATATCATCATAAATATTTTTAGTGACCCTAGGGGAAATACTTGGTTATGAATTTACAAAAAAAGAACTGCTTAAGCAGTTCCTTTAAATATTTAAATCTTAGTTTTGTCCAAAGTATCTATCAAGTAATCCCTTGAATGCTTGTCCATGTCTAGCTTCATCTTTACACATTTCATGTACTGTGTCATGAATTGCATCTAAGTTTAATTGCTTAGCTAAAGTAGCTAAATCCTTCTTACCTTGGCAAGCACCGTGTTCTGCATCTACTCTAGCTTGTAAGTTAGCCTTTGTATCAGCAACTACTACTTCTCCAATTAATTCAGCAAATTTTGCAGCATGTTCAGCTTCTTCGAAAGCTATTCTCTTGTATGCTTCTGCAACTTCTGGGAATCCTTCTCTATCAGCTTGTCTTGACATTGCTAAGTACATTCCAACTTCTGTACATTCTCCCATGAAGTTAGCTTGTAAACCTTCCATGATTCTTGGATCTACATCTTTTGCAACTCCAACTCTGTGCTCGTCAGCCCATTTTAAATCTCCAGTTTGTTCTACGAACTTATCTGCTCCAGCCTTACATATTGGGCATTGTTCTGGTGCAGTTTCTCCTTCATATACATATCCACATACTGTACAAACAAATTTTTTCATTAATAGGTTCCTCCTCTTATAAACAATTCTATACAATTTATTTTCGATATTTTTATTATATAATAATTATTATTCTTTGTAAATAGTATTTATAAACTTTTTATATTGCTTTATGAAATTAAAGAATTCCTTTAATACCATTTTAAGCCTAATCTTTACTTCTATTATTTCAATTTATAGGTATATCAATTTTCTTCTTTATTTTACTAGAAATTTTATAAGGTAAGCTTAAAGCTTTTTCTATATATATGTCTTTGACTTTCTTAGTTAAAGCCATAACTATTTCAGCAATAATAATTGCTGCAACTCCATCTAAAATATAATGTTGCTTTATAAATAATGTTGATAAAATTATTAGTGTTCCCGTTATGATTGTGTAAATAAACCATGATTTATTATCTTTAAGCTTTGTAAATCTCATAATAATATATGTGTTTAATACATGAATTGAAGGAAAACAATTAAAAGGTCTATCAGCTTCATATATTAAATTTACTATTTTATTAGCTATTGTATTATTAGAGATTACAGGTCTTGACATCTCAACAGGATAAAAATAATAAAATAAATAACAAATGCACATACTTATATAAATTACCATAAGAGTTCTTAAGTATTTCTTTCTATCCTTAGATAAAATAAATATTAATCCTAAAACCATAAAAACATACCAATATATATATGGAAAAATAAATGCAGATACATATGGTATTTCCTTATCAAGAGTTAAGGATATATCTTTTCCACTCTTAGCTATTGCAGCTGCTATTACGTAATTAATATTTATTATTGGCAATATTATAAGCCAAGCTAAATCTAACCACTTTATTTCATTTATATTATATTTTAAAATAATATTTTTAATATAGCCTCTCATAAAAATCCCTCCATACTTCAATGCTTTTTCATTATTATGACATATATATATTTTACAATATAGTAATTATATTGTGCTAATTCTATTTAATTTTTAAGAATTTTATAAGGCTTTTCCTCTATATCTTAAGGATTTCTTTAACTTTTACAATATCTATATTTTCCTCTAATATTTTAGATAACTTGTCTAATTCATTAAGCTTGTACTCTTTATAAGTACTAACTTCATTATACTCCTCTTCAATATTATTTTTAATTATTAAGGTTTTAATAAAATTCTTAATAAAATCCCCATTATCAAAAATTCCATGGAGGTATGTACCTATTGCATTTCCTTTGTCATTTATGGCTCCTGCAACTTCACCATTACTTAATTTAATAAATATATTATCAGGATTATTTACTATAGTTTCTCCATTGTGGATTTCATAACCTGAAACTTCTATATTGTTAATCTCTTCTATGACATTTGAAACAATTTTTCCAGAAGATTGCTTAGTTATTTTATCTTTATTAAATTTAGTTGTAGTAGGTAAAAAACCAAATCCACTTTCAACTCTTTTTTCTCCTTCAACGCCTAAATCATCTATAATATAATTTCCCATCATCTGATATCCACCACATATTCCTAAAATTGTAGTTCCCATTTCTTCTAAGGATGCTATCTTACTATATATTCCATTTTCCTTTATAAATCTAATATCGTCAATAGTATTTTTACTTCCTGGAATTATTATCAAATGAGGTTTTCCAATTTCCTGTGCTTTATCTACATATCTTATTGAAACATTTTCTAATCTACTTAAAGAATTAAAATCTGTAAAATTAGACATATAAGGTAATCTAATAACTACTATATCTATTCCCTTACCACTACTTGCCTTATTGGATATTCTTTCAGTAACACTGTCTTCATCTTCTATATCTAAGCTAAAATAAGGCATTGCGCCAAGTACTGGAATATTTATGATTTCTTCTAACTGTTTCATAGCAGGCTTAAAAGACTCAATATTACCTCTAAACTTATTAATAATTACGCCTTTTACTCTATTTCTTTCTTCTTTATCTAAAAGCATAATAGTTCCAACTACAGAGGCAAAAACTCCCCCCCTATCTATATCTGCTACTAAAATTACTGGAGAGTTACTTACCTTTGCCATATGCATATTTGCTATATCGCTTTCCTTTAAATTTATCTCAGCACAACTTCCAGAGCCCTCTAAAATAATCAAATCATATTCTTTAGATATTTTCTCATAAGTATCTTTAACTACTTCTTTTAACTCCTGGTTAAGCTCCTTATATTTATATGAATCAATATCACATTTTACCTTTCCATTTACAATAACTTGTGTTTTCATATTGCCACTAGGTTTTAGTAAAACAGGATTCATCCAAGCTTTTGGTTTTATTTCACATGCATCAGCTTGAACTACTTGTGCTCTTCCCATTTCAAGCCCATCTTCAGTTACATAGGAGTTTAAAGAAATATTTAGAGCCTTAAAAGGTGCAACCTTCTTTCCTTTATTTTTAAAATATCTGCAAAATGCTGTTGCTATTGTACTCTTTCCAACTGAAGAAGCTGTTCCAAGAAACATTATACTTTTACTCATTAATAATACCTACTATATCTAAAAATCCATGAGTTTCATTTGTAATAATTCCATTTTCTTTAAATCTAATTGGATACTTAAATAAAGGTCCATCAAATGCAAAGGTATGATACTCACCATTTTCACCACAAGCATCTGAACCTGCCGCCACTATATCTGAAACCACTTTTTTAGTTAATACTTTACCTAGGAATTCTGTTGATAAGACATCTAACCTTACATTTTTAATAACTGTCTTAAATCCACTATCTATAAATTCATAAGTTAACTTTTCTCTATCTTCAAGCCATAATGGGAATATAGCTTCCATATTAGCTTCATCACATCTATCTGTACACCAAACTCTATGAGCTTCTAAGTCAATATCTCCAAATACACAAGCTTCTGCACCTAGCTCATTTTTAGCTTTATTAAGTGCCTTATTAAAAGCAACTTTGTATTCTTCACCTTCACACTTTACTAATAGTAATGGTATATTTAAAGATTTAGAAACCTCCTGAAGCAAGCTTTCTGGAACACCATGAAACCAAGATCTTAATACTTTTTTATCTACAGTTATAAGTAAAGCAACTGGCTTATGACCATTTTTTATCATTCTGTATAATGCTAATGTACTATCCTTTCCACAGCTATATGACATAACAAACTTCTTACTCATAATTTACCTCCATTTATTTAAAGTTCTTAACATAAATGACTTTATATCTATTCCATAAACTTTTTCTAAATCTCTTCCATTTAATACTTCTTTAGTTTCTCCATTATTAATAAGAGTCCCCTCTTTAAGCATTAAAACCTTGTCTCCAAAGTTCTGGACTAAGTTTAAATCATGTAATACTGCAACAACTATTTTATTATTTTCCTTTGCCCAAAGCTTTAAATAATCTAATATTTCTATTTGATATCTTAAATCTAAATGATTTGTTGGCTCATCTAATATAATAACATCAGGATCTTGTGCAAATGCCCTAGCCAAGAAAACCCTCTGAAGCTGACCACCTGATAATTCACTTATAAGTTTATCTTTTATATCTAAAATCCCAACTTTATCTAAGCTTTTATTTATTATTTCATCATCATTTTTACTTAGTCTTGAAAATACTCCATTTAAATGAGCATACCTTCCTAAAGCAACTGTTTCGTATATGCTATAGGGAAATAATACATTTGAACTTTGAGTCATTAATGAAACTTTTGTAGCTAATTCTTTTCTTTTTAATAATTTAGTGTCTTTTCCATCTAGTAGTATTTGTCCTTTAAAAGAAAGTAAATTTGCTATAGCTTTTAAAAGAGTACTTTTCCCACATCCATTAGGTCCAACTATGCAAATATTTTCTCCTCTACTTACCTTAAAGCTAACGTTTTTTACTACATCTTCTCCATTATAACCACAATATATATTTTTAACTTCTAACATTTAATCACCTACTTTGACTTTTTAAAATATAGGTATGCAAAGAATGGTGCACCTATCATTGCAGTTACTGCACCTACTGGTAATTCAGATGGAACTATAATAGTTCTTGCTATTAAATCTGTAATTATCATAAGACAACCACCAAAAACCACTGACATTGGAATAACATAGGCATGTTTTGAGCCAAAAATCTTTCTTACTATATGAGGTGCAATTAAATCTACAAATCCTATAGTTCCACTTATGGCCACAGCAGCACCTGTTAGTATTGCTACAAAAATGAATAGAAATTTTTTTACTCTTTCTGCTTCTACTCCTATAGATTTAGCTTCTTCTTCTCCAAAAGTCAAAATATCCATTTCTTTAACAAAAGACATAACTCCTATTATTCCAATTAAGAAAAATGGAATTCCAGCTTTAAGATAACTCCAGCCCCTCATAGAAAATGATCCCATTTGCCACATAGTAATAGCTTCCATTTTCTTTGTAAATAAAGCTGTCAATGTTGTTGAAGCAGCATTAAAGAATAATGAAAATACCATTCCAGTTAAAATAATAGTTGTATTAGATAGTTTTTTATCAACCTTACTAGCAAAGGTTAGAACTATAATCATAGTAATTAAACTACATAAAAATCCTACTAGGGGTAGAGAGAAATTTCCAAGGAAAGGGATAGTTATTCCTGAAACAATTAAAAGTCCTACACCTAGTGAAGCTCCTGATGATACTCCTAATGTATATGGAGAAGCTAGTGGATTTTTTAATATGGATTGAACTACTGCTCCACTTGCTGCTAAAGCTCCACCAATGCAAAAAGCTAATAAAACTCTAGGTAATCTAATACTCCATATTATTGCAACATCCTTAGCTTCAATGCCTTCCATTAAATTAATATTGAATAATTTATGTGCAATTATTGATATAATATCCATAATGCTAATATTGGAACTTCCAATGGAAGTTCCAATACAAATTATTAAAAATACTAATGGCACTGATAGTATCATCAATGACTTATTTTTTTTATCTCTATTTATATTCATTTGGATAAATAGCCTTAGCCATTTCCTTTAACGCCTTAATAACATTTTGTGAAGGTCTTGAAGAAGTATTTTTATCTATACTATAGATATTACCTTCTTTAACTGCATTTAAACTATCCCATCCTTCACGGCTCTTAATTTCATCAACAGATTTTACTCCATTTTGATCTGGAACATTTGTAAATATTACGTCTGGATTTGCAGCTATAACTGATTCTGGTGTAGGTGATATCCAAGACATTTCATTTGCAAATATATTTTCTGCTCCAATTATTTCAATCATTTCATTTAAGAAAGTATCCTTACCAAAGCTATATAAAGTAGGAGTTGAACCAATTTCAAAATATACTTTTTTCTTATCAGTTATTTTTTCTCCTATTGCCTTTATTTCTTCAACTTCCTTTTTCATATTTTCAATTATTTCTTTTCCTTGCTTTTCAGTTTTAGTTATTTCAGCAATAAACTCTATATCTCCATAAATTCCATCTATACTATCACTACTTGGAATATATACTACTGGTATTCCAGCTTCCTTAACTAATTTAAATGGATCTTCTTCACCAGCTTTATTATGTCCTGATGCTATAATCATATCTGGTTCTAAAGAAATTAATGTTTCTGCATCTGGATTTCTGAAATTTATTTGTGGTAAATCTGTATTTACCCCCTCAATATCTGCTGAATACTTATCAATAGCAACAAGCTTATCAGAAAGTCCTAAAGCAACTAATACTTCTGTATTAGATGGTGCTGTTGATATTATTTTCTCAACCTTATTAGGTAAAGTAAATTCATTACCTTCCCTATCTGTCATAGTTTTTGTAGTATCACTACAGCCTGCAAATAATGCTAAAGAAAACATCATTGCAAACACTAATGAAAGAATTCTACTTCTTTTTTTCATAATAAATCCTCCTAATTTTTTTATTAGGGCTATTTTGTAATTTTTATTACAAAATAAAAAAAGACACACTAAGAGTATGCCCTAAAATACCTTAATTATAGTTTTGAATTATAATACTAACTCAAAAATATAATAGTATTCCCATTATCCCACCCTCAGAAGATAATAGTTTTCCCATAAAAGGCAGGTCTCCCGGCTTAATTTCATCCTACTTTCTAGCCTTCCCACTAAATACAGCAGTGGCTTAAATAGATTTCGTCCATATCACGGTTACTGGGGTAGCTCAGGATTATACCTGATTCCCTATTAAGCTTTAAAAAAAGCACCTTATATAGTTATATAGCTAAATTTCATTTAGAATTATATTATTAATCATTTATTATGTCAATTATAATATACTAATTTATAACTTTTTTTAGCACTTTAATTAACTTTTCATTTTCTTCTCTTTTTCTTACTGCAACTCTGTAATACTTATTATTTAATCCTTCATAATTACTACAGCTTCTTATAATGATATTTTCTTTCATTAATTCTAATTTTAAATCTATTTCTTTTTCTAATTTAAACATTATAAAGTTAACAGATGGCTTAAAAACTTTTATATCCTCAAAGCTATTTAGCTCATTATATAAGTAATTCTTTTCTTCTTCAATATATGAAATAGTCTTCTTAATATATTCCTTTTCCTTTAAAGAATATATTGCAGCCTTCTCAGCCAAAACATTAATATTCCATGGAACTGAAAGAGCTTCTATTTTATTTATAATATCTTCATTGCTAGAAATACCATATCCTATTCTTATACCTGGTATTGCAAATAGTTTAGTCATAGATTTAATAATAAAAAGATTATCATATTCTTTTATGAAGCTAATTGCTGAATAATTTTCTGCTTCCTTTATAAAATCTAAAAAAGATTCATCTACTGCAACAATTGTATTGGTAAATTTTGCTTTTTTAATTATATTTATAATTGATTCTTTACTAGTAAGAGTTCCTGTAGGATTATTTGGATTACAAATAAAAACCATATCTATATCATCATTTATGTAACTATTTATTTCTTCGTCAATAATCCAATTTTTCTCCTCTTTTAAGTGATAATATTTAATTTCACTATTTACACTTAAGGCTGCTTCCTCATATTCTCCAAAAGTAGGTGCAGGTAATAATACCTTTTTAGGCTTTACAGCTCTAACTAAATTAAAAATAACTTCTGCAGCTCCATTCCCTAAAATTAAATTTTTGTTTTCTACGCCTTCAAATTCACTTATTGCTGATTTCAAATTAAAATATGTAATATCAGGATATTTTTCAACTTCATCTAAAGACTTTATTATTATGTCTTTAACTCTAGCATTAATTCCTAAAGGATTTATATTAGCAGAAAAATCAATAAGCTTACTTTTATCTAAATTAAAATTTCTAGATATCTCATCTATATTTCCACCATGAACTACCTTACTCATTTAAAATCCTCCAATTAAATTTAATACAACAGCAACTAAATAGCTTAATGTTGTAACTAAATACAATATATTATTAGTTTTATAAACATCTGAAATATCAATATTTTTTATATTATCTCCTATAGTTGGCTTTTCTACTAATTTACCAAAATAATAATTTGCTCCTCCTAGCTTTAATCCAAGTGCACCTGCTACAGCTGCTTCAGGATGGGCACTATTTGGACTACTATGATTATATTTATCTCTAGAGTATATTTTATAAGAATTTTTATAATCTAACTTTAATATGTAGGATGAAAGTATTATTAAATATCCTGTAAGTCTAGCTGGTATGTAATTAAATATATCATCTAATTTAGCTGGAAAATAACCGAAATCCTTGTACTTATCATTTTTATATCCAAAGATAGAATCCATAGTATTAACAGCTTTATATACAAAAGCAAAGGGAGCACCAAACAATCCAGCATAAAATAATGGTGCTACAACACCATCTGACATATTTTCTGCTATAGTTTCAACTACTGCTCTTAATATTCCTTCTTTATCTAATGAATTAGTATCTCTTCCAACTATATATGAAAGTTGTTTTCTTGCCCCTTCTAAATCATCCTTTAATAAAAATTTTATAACTTTTAAGCCTTCTACCTTTAAAGCCTTAGCTGAAATTGTGAAATAAATCATAATTCCACTAATAGCAGTACCCAAAATATGATTAATACTAAAGCTTAACTTTAGAATTAAAAAACTTATAGTATATACTATTACCACAGAAAAAATCCAAGTTAATAAACCTGCTATTTTTAAGGATTTACTTAGCATCTTCCTAAAAATCATTTCTAAGCTATTACATATCTTCCCTATAAATCTAATTGGATGAAAGGGGTTTTGTGGATCTCCTATTAATAAATCTAATAAAAAACCTATAGTTAATTCCTTCATTTTCTTCTTCCTAACCTTTATATATTCTTTATATCTTCAACTTTTGTAATTTCAAATTTATTATTTAAAAACTCTACTGTAATTTTATATCCTTGTCCAAAGCTAGGTTGCCAAGTATAAAAGTTTTTACTATTATCATAAAACTCTTCTAATATTGTACCTATAGTTCCACCATGGGAAATCAATAAAACTGAATTGATTTTCATATTATTTATATCTTTAATAAAAGATATAAACTGCTCTCTTATCCTTTTTTTATAAGCATTCTTACTTTCACCCTTAGGACACTTCACTTCTCCTGACTTATCTGTTATCCACTCTATATATCTCTCATCTTCCTTTAAATCCTCATAGGATTTCATTTCAAAATCTCCAAAGTCATATTCAAAGAAACCTCTTAATTCTATAAATTCATTATTTTCATACAGAATTTTAAAGGTTTCATTTGCTCTTTTTGCTCCACTAGTAAAGTATTTATCGCATTTAGGATATTTAAGACTTTCTTTTAATTTTTTTAATTCTACTACTCCACTATTACTTAAGGATAAATCTGTCTTACCACAATAAAGCCTCTTCTCATTAGCAATAGTCTTTCCATGCCTTATTAATATAATTTCAATCTTATTCATCTTTAAGCACCGTTGCTATTCCACAGAAAACCCTATAAACAGTTTTAGAAGTCTTACTTATATATTGGAGACACTTACCTGTATTTTCTCTCCACATTCTATCTTCTTTTTTTAATGGAACTATTCCCTGGGAAATGTCATCACATATAATTATTTTATCTTTAAAAAGTTCCTTATTTTTAATCATATACTCAGTGGCATCAATGCCTTTTAAAGAAAGTTTATATATAAATTTATGAAATTTATTAATTACACTTTTGGTGAAATCTATATCAATGCTATTTAATTCATCATTTATTGTGTATATATCATCCTCTGTAATATTAAACTTTTCTTTTACAAAACTTAATTTTCCGTTATAAGCTCCTCCAAAAATTAAAATCAAAGCTATCACTCCCAACTAAATAATCGATAAGATTAATATTCCTAAAACTTCACTTAGTACTAATCCATACCCAGCAATATCCCCTGAAATTCCTCCAAGTTCTTTAATACTTTTCTCTACAGAAAGAATAGCAATAATTATCATTGCTAAAGATACTAGTATAAACTTTATTCCTAATAACATAAATAAGCCCGAAGCTATTATTAAAAATATATATAAAATTAATATATCAACTTTCGTAGTTCCCTTTTTAAAATAAGAGCCTAAAGAACTTTCCTTCATAGCTTCTTTTTTTAGTAACATAATCCCCATTAAGCTTCTTGATATAATAGGTATAATTATAATTCCAATTATGCTAGTTCTATTTTCTACTAAGGTATAAGTAGAAGCAAAATCAATTATAAATAATATTCCAAGAGAAATAACTGAAAATGCTCCAGTATTAGGATCCTTAAGAATTCTTACCTTTTCTTTTTTATCTCTTCTAGATAGTAATGCATCACATACATCCATAAAACCATCTAAATGTAACATTCCTGTTATAATAAAAGGTGTTACCATAGTTAAAGCTGATATTAATATTGTTGATAAATTAAAATAATCTGTAAGCCTAAAAACTACATAATTTATAACTCCAACAAATATACCAACTAAAGGATAAAGTTTCATCATATGTCTAACAGCTTCATCCTTCCATACCTTATAGGGTACTGGTAATATTGTAAACATACTTAAAGCCATTATAAAACCATTAATTAAATTCTTCATTTTATCTTCCTTATCATATTTTTACCTTTATGTATTATTTCATTGTTAAAGCTACACTCAATAACAACATCTGAAATTTTACATAAATTAATATTTAACCTTCCTATTTCTTTTCTAAAAGCTTCTGTGTAACTATCATAAATAATTCCATCGCTAAATAAATAATCAGTAACTATTATTAAATTTTCTACCTTTTTACTTATAGAATCTATATCTTCAAATAACTTTTCTCTAACATTTGGTATAAAATTACCTTCACAAAACATCTCGTTAGTAACTAAAGAAGTAATACTATCTAATAAAATAGTATCATTATTATTTAAGTTATAAACTATATCTTTTAAATTTCTATGTTTTTCTATAGTTGTAAATCCAAAGCCTTCTCTATCTAGCAAATGTCTTTCTATTCTACTGTTATCTTCTAGGTCTGAAGGCTTCATAGTAGCAAGATAATATAATAGTCCTTCTTTATTTTCTAACTTTTTTGCATAATTTTGAGCTGCCATAGATTTTCCACTTTTAGAACCACCAACTAACAATATAATCATTTTTATTCAACCTTTTTCTTTTATTTATCAACAATATAATTCTTCTTATCCTTAATCTTACTCAAATAGCTTGGATCTATTTCTGCTTCATGAAAAGTAGCCATGTTGTTCATAATTGCACAAGCATAATTAACTATTGAAAATGCTATGGGACATCCACTTCCTTCACCTAATCTCATATCTAAATTCAACATTGGTTCAAGGCCTATATTATTTATAGCAATACTATAGCCTATTTCTTTTGAAACATGTGATGGAATTAAGTAATCTTTAACCTTGCTACATAATTTAGTTGCTACTAAGGCTGCTACTACTGAAATAAATCCATCTATTACAATGGGAAGCTTATAATAAGCTGCACCTAAATAAACTCCTACCATTCCTGCTAAATCAAAGCCTCCAACTTTAGCAATTACATCTATTGGATCTTCTCTATTTGGCTTATTTATCTCTATTGCCTTCTTTACTACTTCTTTCTTAAGTATAAAAGCTTCATCTGTAAGGCCAGCTCCCTTACCAACAACTTCATCTATTTCACAAGCTACTAGGGAAGCTAAAACTGCACTACTTGTAGTAGTATTTCCAATTCCCATTTCTCCAACACCTAATATATCATAGCCCTTTTCTTTAACATCTCTTACTAAATCAATTCCTATATATATAGCTTTTAGAGCCTCTTCATAGCTCATAGCTTCGCCCTTAGCTATATTATAAGTTCCTTTTCTTATCTTCTTATTAATAGCACCTGGAATTTCTCCATCACAATTCACTCCAATATCTACTACTATTAAATCAGTGCTATTTTCCTTTGCTAAAACTGCAACACCCGTAAGACCTTTAGAAAAATTTATAGTTTGTGCTAAGGTAACATACTGTGGAGATGATGCAACCCCTTCTTCAACTACACCATTATCAGAAGATAAAATTATTATACATTTTTTATCTATTCTATTCTTTACTTTACCTGTAATTCCAGATAATTTAATAGCTAATTCTTCAAGTTTACCTAAACTTCCTAAAGGCTTAGCTAAGATATTCATTCTTTCTCTTGCAGTTTCCTTTGCTTTTTCATTTACTCCTTCTATATTATTAATAAAACTAAAAACTTCATTTTTATAATTCATTACTATCACCCAATTAATTACTTCTTTTTTGTTATAATATATTAAATGTTAATTAAAAGTCAATTATACTATATTTATAGCTAAATAAAGGGCACTGTTACCACAGCACCCTTTAAGCTCTTTTTATTATTTGAATTTGAGGAATTTTAGGCCATAAATTTTTTTTACTTTTTATCTTTAGTTTAATACCATTAACTTCTATATTATTTAATTTAATCTTTATATTTTCACTATCTCTATTAATTTCTTCACTGGATAGTATTAATTTTTCACTGTCATGTGACAAATCTATAATTTCATAACTAATAATATCATAATTAACTAATGGATATATTAATTTTTCAATTGTAATAGAAGTTGTGAACCTATAAACAAATTCTCTTAGATATAAATTAATATCATTATCTAAATATATGTAGTTTTCATTATATATAATATCATTTTCATAATCATTTTTATATTTATTTGCTATTTCCTTTAGCTTTTTCATACTATCCTTAGAAAATTCAAGGACCTCACTATAATCAGAAAAACCTTCATATAATACTGTAGTTGAAAGAATATCATCTATTTCAATACAATTCATACTAAGCCTCCTTAAGCCTACAATTAATCTAAAATTTATATCAATTGTAACATTTTACCTTATTATATATATTGTCATACTATTAACTAACTTTTTAAAGTCCTATATTATCTTATTATGGTCATAAAATAATATGACTAAAGTCCTATGAATTTCCATGCAGTTATTATAACTACACCTTAAAGGATATTATATACTGCCCTCTAAATTTTTAATGTTTCCTTTATAGCTTCTACTACTCCATTATCATTATTACTTTTTGCAATAAATCTAGAAACCTTCTTTAAATCATCATGGGCATTTTCCATAGCAAAACTATAATATGCACTATCCATCATTTCTAAATCATTAAGATAATCTCCAAATACCATTGTTTCTTTATGATCTATATCAAGCATATCTTGAATTTTCTTTATAGCAACTCCCTTATTAACACCCTTAGCTGTTATATCAAGCCAAATTTCTCCTGATACTGTTACTTGAAGCTTGTCCTTATATTCATTATAGTAATTATTACTATTAAGTTCAGAACCTGAAAAATCACATATTGTTACCTTTAATATATCATCTTCTACTTTATCTAAGTCATCTACTATTTCGTATCTCTCATAGTATTTCTTTGTTTCCTTTACTAATCTTTCATCACTACTTTCTATATAAGCTGATTTTTTACCACAAACTATAACATAGGCATTTTCAATAGTTCTTCCTATCTTTATAAGCTCTTTAGCAATATTCTTATCTAAAGCATTAACAAGGATTTCTTCACCCTTATATACTACAAAAGTTCCATTTTCAGCTATAAACATCATATTATCTTTAATTTTTTCGAATCTTTTTAATAAGTTATAATATTGTCTTCCACTTGCAGCTGCAAATATTATGTCTTTTTCAACAAGCTTATTAAAAATTTTAAAAAACTCTTCATTTATTTCATTATTTTTATTTAGCAATGTTCCATCCATATCTGATGCTATTAATTTTATCATTTTTAAATCCCTTCCCTATTAATATAATAATTTAACATTAGTTTTCTTAAGAGCTTCTATTATATTTTTATCTGGCTCCTTATCAGTAATTATATATTCAACCTCATTTAATTCTGAAAATTTATATGAACCATCTTTATAAAATTTATTATTATCTACTAATAAATACGTGGTTTTACTTGAATTAATTATAGCTTTCTTAGTTTCTGCCTCATCTAAGTTAAAGTTACTTATAAAATTCTCTTCTATATTTATCCCACCAACACCTATAAAGGCCTTATCTATTTTAAATTTTTTAATTTCTTCAATTGAAAAAGCTCCAATGGTTCCCCCAAGCTTCTTATTATAAGAACCACCTATTTGAATAACATCTATATTATTATTAAAATCAAACTCCATAGCAATTCTATTCATATTTGTAATTATTGTTATTTTCTTATTAAAATTAGACATCATATTTGC
The DNA here is from genome assembly GCF_050315195.1 of Clostridium sp. SGI.024. Taxonomy (NCBI): domain Bacteria; kingdom Bacillati; phylum Bacillota; class Clostridia; order Eubacteriales; family Clostridiaceae; genus Clostridium; species Clostridium sp. SGI.024. The sequence continues at coordinate 31,925 of NZ_JBNPON010000027.1, forward strand.
AATCATATAATTAGTACTAGAAATATCTAAAAAAACAACATCATCTTCTTCTATTTCAGCAATTGCTATTTTGCCAATGCTTTCTTTTTCATTTAAATTCATAATTACTCTAGATGAAGTATTCTCATTATGTTCTATTTTTCTTTCTAGAATTGCACCACCATAAGTTCTTTTTATACCACCATATTGTTCAAGTTTGCATAAATCCTTACGTATCATACCTTCTGAAACATTAAATTTTTCACTTAGCTCTTTAACTCTAACTTTACCATTTCTTTTAAGAATATCTAATATATCCTCAAGCCTTTCTTCCATAAACAAAAAAATACACCTTCTTATGATTATTCATTATTATTTATTATTGTTTATTACTATTTATTATTATTTTATATTAATTTTTATTTTTAAGCAAGAAAAAAAGAGTTTAGAAACATTTTTTAATGTATCCTAAACTCTTTACTATTAATTAAAAATTATTAGAATTAGTAAAAGCAAAATCTTCATCATTATTTACGTTTTTATTTTTAGTTAAAAGTAAACCTATGGTTACTCCAATAGCTCCTATTATACTAAAGATTATATAAACTGTATTTCCTCCAAAGCTTTCACTTAACACATAAGGTGCTATAGTTGCAATTAAATTATTAACCATATGAACAATTATAGCTGGCCATAATGACTTTGTTTTATAAGTAATGTAACCAAATACTAATCCTAATAGTGTTGCATAAGCACCTTGAACTAAATTAAAATGGAAAACGCCAAATAAAATAGCCTGTATTATTATAGTCCATTTAATGGATATCTTCTTACTTAAGGTGTTATAAATTACCCCTCTAAATAAAAATTCTTCAGCAAAAGGAGCTACTATTCCTACTGCAATTATGGATATAATTATACTTCCACTACTAAGTGGTGCTAACATATTTTCCATATAATCAAATTGACTTGTAAATAATCCTGCTTCATCAATTAAACTTAATACACCAGAATTAAATAACCAACAAGAAATACCTAAAATAATTGCAAAACAAATATTAAAGCTATTAGTTTTTTTAATTTGAAGTTCCTCCTTGCAATTTTTCTTTCTTATTTTATAAATTAAAAATAAAATAAGAACAGTTAATATGGATGAAATCAATAGAAAAACATTTGTTAAACTTACGGTAAATTCTAAAAGACCATCTAGATCTGAACTAATAGGATTAACCCCTCCACTAATATTGCTCATTTCATTTATTACATAGAATACTGATATTATTATTCCCCCTATAATGGATACTGATAATTGAGACAATAATGCTATAAATAAATATCCTATCGCTGCAAAAAATGCTTTAACCTTCTCTTTCATAAAACCTTCTCCCTTCTAGCTAAAAATATTAATTAAAATAATTATACATTATTTTTACTTTTTATACCATAAGTTACAATTAATATCTAATTATATTTTAATATTAATTTATCTTAATATTTCATCTTTTATATAGAATTCTTTAAAAATCTACTTAAAAATATATACTTTTTCATAATTACTTATAAAAACTATCTTTTCCCTTACTAATACTTTATTTTTTCTCATCATTGGTTTAAAATTATATACATAATTATTTATATAATATTTGATTTAAAAGAAAAAAATAGTATATAACTATATATAATACTAAAAGATAATTTGTATAGGAGAGGTTTGCATATGTCAAATGAAAACATGTCATCTAACTTTATAAGAAATATAATTATTGAAGACTTAGAAAATAAAAAGCACGATGAAATAATAACTCGTTTTCCACCAGAACCAAATGGATACTTACACATAGGTCATGCTAAATCAATAGTTTTAAATTCAGGTCTTGCAGAAGAATTCAAAGGTAAATTTAATTTAAGATTTGATGATACTAATCCAACTAAAGAAGATACTGAATATGTTGAATCAATTAAAGAAGATGTTAAATGGCTAGGGGGTAATTGGGACAATATATATTTTGCTTCTGATTATTTCGATGTTATGTACGACAAAGCAAAGCTATTAATTAAGAAGGGCTTAGCTTACGTTTGCGATTTAACTCCAGAAGAAATAAGAGAATATAGAGGAACTTTAACTGAACCAGGAAAAGAAAGTCCTTATAGAAATAGATCTGTGGAAGAAAATCTTGATTTATTAGAAAGAATGAAAAATGGTGAATTTGAAGATGGATCAAAGGTTCTAAGAGCTAAAATAGATATGTCTTCTCCTAATATCAATATGAGAGATCCTATTATTTATAGAATTGCTCATGCAACACATCATAATACTGGAGATAAGTGGTGTATATATCCTATGTATGATTTTGCTCATCCTCTTGAAGATGCAATTGAAGGTATAACACATTCAATTTGTACTTTAGAGTTTGAAGACCATAGACCTCTTTATGATTGGTTTGTTAAAGAATGTGAAATGGAGCATACTCCAAGACAAATTGAATTTGCTAGACTTAACATGACTAACACTGTTATGAGTAAGAGAAAGCTTAAGCAACTAGTTGATGAAAAAGTAGTTGATGGATGGGATGATCCAAGAATGCCTACTGTTTCTGGATTAAGAAGAAGAGGCTATACTCCTGAAGCTATAAGAAACTTCTGCTCAGCAATTGGAGTTTCAAAAGCTAATTCAGTTGTAGATTCTCAAATGCTTGAATACTTTATAAGAGAAGACTTACAACTAAAAGCTAATGCTGCTATGGCAGTTATGAGACCATTAAAAGTAGTTATAACTAACTATCCAGAAGGACAAACAGAAATGCTGCCAGTTCCAAATAACGCTAAAAACGAAGAAGCTGGTACTAGAGAAGTTCCATTTTCAAGAGAAATATATATAGAGCAAGAAGACTTTATGGAAGTACCTGTTAAAAAGTACTTTAGATTATTCCCTGGAAACGAAGTAAGATTAATCGGCGCTTACTTTATTAAATGTAACGATGTAATAAAAGATGAAAATGGAAATGTAGTTGAATTACATTGTACTTATGACCCAGAAACTAAGAGTGGTTCTGGATTCACTGGAAGAAAAGTTAAAGGAACTATCCACTGGGTAGATGCAAAAACTGCAAAGCCAGCAGAATTTAGACTTTATGAACCATTAATATTAGATGATGCTCCAGAAAATGAAGGAAAGCATTTCTTAGAACAAATAAATCCTAACTCATTAGAAGTACTAGAAGGATTTATAGAAGAAACTACTGCTAATATTGCAAAACCACAAGATAAATTCCAATTAGTAAGAAACGGCTTCTTTAATGTAGATCCTAAGTACACTACTGATGATAAATTAGTATTTAATAGAATAGTATCATTAAAGAGCTCATTCAAAATTAACAATTAAGAATTAATAATAAATTACGTAAAAAAGAAGTTTCCTCTAGGAACTTCTTTTTTTATATTATAAAAGAGCTTACTTTACTAATAGATTTTATAATTGCGAATAAAATAAGGTATTATTATCTTCAGCTTGGAAGAAGATAAATATTATATGACTGGGAGTTGAATCAAGATATGTAACATTTATCTTTTGTACTTATTAGTCAATTTTTCTGTTGAAATATTTCTTTCTTGGTTATAAAATATTCTATGTATTTTACATATACAATCATTAAACTTAAGATATAGGGAGGCACTTATGAATAATTTTACAACTATATTAATACTAACAATTGTTGGTGGTCTTATAGGATGGATAACTAATATCTTAGCTATAAAGCTTTTGTTTAGACCAATAAAACCAATAAAGATTCCCATTTTAAATATTGAAATATTAGGCTTAATTCCTAAAAGAAAAAATGAAATTGCAGCTAATATAGGAGAAGTTATTTCCAATGAATTACTATCAATGGACGATATATTAAATCAAGCATTTAATAGCTCTAATGGTGAAAACTTCAATTCTTATTTAATAGATAAAATTAAAAATATAATAAATGAAAAGTTAGATATTATTCCTATGCCCTTTAGAGTGATGGCATTACCTTATATTGATGAAATATTAAATAATGAGGTTCCTAAAGCAGTTAATGAAATTAGTACCGATTTATTAAATAAGGCTAAGGAAAATGTTGATATTCAAAAAATTGTTGAAGAAAAAATCAATGAATTAGACTTGGAAAAACTAGAAGAAATAATAATTAAAGTTGCTAAAAAGGAGCTAAAACATATTGAAATTCTAGGTCTCGTATTGGGTGCTGTTATTGGGGTACTTCAAGGAATTTTAGTTATTTTCCTATAAAATTTAACTATATAAAATTACATATTATTACTTAATGATTAATAAAAAATACTGTACTACAATTACTTTGTAATACAGTATTTTTAGGTTAATACCTATAATAGAAGTTCTTATTTTTCTAAATCTATAGTTATTTTTTCATTCTTTAATTAATTACTTTTTATTTCTTTCTTCTTAAAAATACACCTGCACCAGTTATCATTAATGCTGATAATATAACTCCTATAGCTGAAGTTCCTCCTGTATTTGGTAATTTACTTGCTTTATCCTCTTTCACTTTATTATTACCTGCTATAGTTATAGTAGAGTTTGCTAAATCTATAGCATTACTTGTAGGTGGTACTGTTGGCTTTGGTGTTGCTGGTTTTGTTTCAGTATCTCCAGGAGTGGATGTAGTTTCATTATCATCAGCTTTTACTAATTCTAAATTATCTAAAACTTTCTCTAAGGCTTTTGAAGCCTCATTCACTACTTCTTGTGTAGCTTCTTTATCATTTAAGATACTCTTAAGTTCTTGCACTTTTTCATTAAGAATTGCAATACTTACTTCAGTATACTTAGATACATCTATTGCTTCTGCTTCATTAATTAATTCTTGTAGCTTAGTTTTATCAACTATTAATCGTAACTCTAAATATACTTTAACTAACTTATTATAAGCATCATTAACTTCTGACTCTACTGCATCTTCATTTTCTATTACTTTTTTAGCTTTTTCAAGCTCTGCAGTAAGGTTAGACCAGGTTGATGCTATATATTTGCTTTCATCTAGTACTTTTATTGTTTCAACTATTTTTTTTAGTTCAGTCTTATCACCTTTCATTATTTGTAATTTATCAATAACATTAGTTAATTTATTTAAAGCTTCATCCACTACTTCTTGTGTAGCTTCTTTATTTTCTAATACAACCATACTATTGTCTAATTCAGCTTTAAAGCTTACCCATGATTCTGATGTATATATTTCTTCTAATCTATCTTTATTTTCATTATAAAGATTTTGAAGTTCAGACTTATTAGCCTCAGGTACTCCAACCTTTATAAACTTAGCAGTTAATGATGTATTGCTTGCTACATTAAATGTATATGTTACACTTTCAGAAACCTTATTCCCTAAAGAATTATACCATCCATCAAATGAATATCCTTTATTAGGAGTTGCAGTAACAGTAACCTCTTCTCCCTTCCTTACATCTTTTCCACCACTTACACTTCCCCCATCAGTTGTATCTACATAAACAGTAAACATTTGCTCTGGTTTATTTGCAATATCAAATTCTGAAACTGCCACCCAACCATCATTTGATGCTTTAGCTACAAACTTAATGTATTGAACTTCTTGTTCATCAAATATAAATGTCTTTTTATTTGCATTTACATCAAAGACTTTATTTTCAGCTACAAGCTTCCACTCATCAGAAGCTTTATTTTTTATATATAAATCTGCTTTAGTAACATAACCACTTACAGCATCTGATCTAGGTGTAAATGAGAATTGATTTATTTCATATGATTTACCCAAATTTATTTCAGCATAAAATGAATTACTTCCATTTAACTTATCACTTGCACCTTGCCAATTAGAGTGCCATATTGTATTTGCTTTATTATCAAATGCATATATCAATTTACCTTCAGTATCATTATAAATAGTTTCAGTATTAGTAGTACCATTCCAATTTTCTTTATGATAAACATCTTCAAATGCTTTAGTTTCAGAAACTTCTACGTTATCAATAACACCTTGAATAGCATTTGTCTTTGATCCTATTCTTTCCAAAGGTAGTGCAAATGTAGAATTTGTTATATTTTCTTTCTTAATTATATCATTATGAATAAACTTTCCACTTGCTTGAGAAACAAATTCATCATTTACATATAATTCAGTTTTTTGTTGTTTTGCAACTATTTTTATATTAACTTTTTTACCAACTGGTAATTCATAATCAAAGTAATAGTTATACAATTCTCTTGTAAATCCAAGCTTTCCATTTTCCATAATTCTTATATCATGAGTACCATATGGAGAATCTGCTTCAAATAAAATATCCCCTGGTTTTGATGATTTATTTAAAGTAATATCAAAGGATAATTTATTACCATTACCAAGCTTTTCAATAGTTGAAGTTACATAACTATCTTTTTCTGATAAAACTAAAGCTCCATTTTCCACCTTAGCTTTTCCTTGAACTAAGTCTCTATCATTAGGAGAAGTATCTTGTAATCCATTTTCAAAATCATAGCTTTGATATACTGATCCCACTTTACTTTCTTGATAATATGGATTTATCCTTGGTCCAATTCCCTTTTCACTTGCTAATGTACTTAAAACTTGAGAAGTTCCTTTTTCCTTACCAGTTGTAGCCCATGTTTTTTCAGCATAGAATTGCATAGCATCAAAGAAACGCCAATATAAATCTGATTCAGTTAATCCTGATGCCCTCTTATCAATATTATCATTCCAAATTGCAAAAGCTGCACCTAAAACTTGATTATCACCTGAAGGAATATATTTATATCCTGATCTAGTTCCTATACGATTTGCTTCAAACTCATTAAATATACGATTCACATTTAATAAATCTCCATAAGAATTTGAACGTGTTTTATTTCCGTTAGGAACCATATATCCAAAATCATCAATTGTATTTATTAACTTATATCCCATATCATACATTTGTATTCCATCAGCCCAACCACTAGACCATAAATTCATTTCTACGTTTTCTATTGCCTCTTTATTAATTACTGTTTTTCCATCATCAATCCAAGTCAGTCCACCCCACATACGAACAGTATTGCTTTCCTTTATATATGGTACTAGTTCATTTATGAAATTACGATATGATGTATAGTTTGCTAAAAATTCGTCAGCACCAATATGAACTGTTGTTTGTGAATCAAAAGTTGGATTACTTCCTTTTGTATAGTCATCAAATATTTCTTTTACTTTATTTATAGCTTCTGGTTTAGATATATCTATATGGTCAAGTAGAGGTCGATTTGAATTTAACCTAGATACTTGATTTGCAACCATTAACTCTGGCCAAATTTTAGTGAATGATGTAGCATGAGCTGGAACATCTATTTCTGGAACTATATTCATTCCAAGATTTCTTTCCTCAACAATAAAGTCATTAAATTCTTCTTTAGACATATAATAATCTTTTGCTGTAGGAGATTCTCCCTTATCATTTTTTAAACCTGATTCTAAACGAAAAGCTTCATATGCTTTAAATGCTTCTTTTTCATTTTCTAATTTCCCATAGTCTTCTAAGAAAATATAATTATCTGATAAATGTACTTGGAAATCATTCATCTTATAATATCTCATAGTTCGTGCAACATCTTTCATCATTTCCATTGATACAGGCTTACGAGCTACATCAAATAAAAATCCACGTGTTTTAAATCTAGGATAGTCTCTCATAATTCCCACATTAAATGTACTTTTATTTTGCTTATACATCTGTAATATAGTCTGCATTCCATACATATTTCCTGTAACACTTTGAGATTTTACAACAATCTTATCCCCTTGAATATCCATTGTATATCCTTCATCACCTAATAAAGTATCTGGAGCTTCTTTTATAAAATTATATGAATTTGATTTAGTACTTCCCTTTTCTTTACTTAATTCTACCCCTGTAAAATTCTTATAATCATCTATAAATTCATCTACTACATTTACTAATGAGTCATCATTATAAACTACTTTATTAATAGTATTTATATTTAAAGTATTACTGCTATCTGAATACCATTCTGCTATTTCTGGAATTACAACTGGCTTTGTATTCATACCTTCCTTTTGAGTATTCTTTCCTTTTATAATGAAATTTAAATCATCAGTCTTTTTTGTTTTATTAGTTGCTGTTTCAGTAACCACAAATGAAACTTTTACATTTTTATCTGTTAATGGTCTAACAATAGTTCCATCAGTAGCAATAATTTGTTCAAAATCAGCACCATTTATCTTAATTGAAAATCCCTCTGGTACTGATGGCATTGGTAGTTTTTCTATATTATTTTCAATGGTTTGACCTGTAACACTAGAAATTACGCTATCTAATGTTGGTATATTAGTTTGATCTGTTGAATAAACTTCAACTTCATTTATCCCAACATTTTTCCAATTTAATGTTCCACTATTAGCATCTAAAATAGTTATTTTTACCTTTGAAGCAGTTTTATTTTCATTAAGAAGTATTTTTTCCACCTGTTTGGCCTTTTCTGCTTTTCTATAAACTTCAGTGTATGTTCCATTATTTTCTAACTCAATCTTATATCCTAGAATATTTTGGTTTGCATCTGTTCGTTCAAAGTAAATATTAATTTGTCTTACTTGTTTAGCTTCTTGTAAGTTTATTTCTACCCATTCATTTGCAGCTTTATTTTGTGCTGTTCCCCAACGAGTACTCATATTCCCATCTACGACCTTTGCTGGTGCTGTACTGTCAACTTCAAAGCTGCTAGCAGTTACTGGTTTATATACTTTATAT